>JBDSSR010000138.1:0-2451 GCA_039928675.1 Sphingomicrobium sp.
GTTCCGATCCTGTGGTGGTGGGCGTGGTGGCACGGCCTTGGCGCGCCGAGCCGCCCGCTGCCGCCCGTGTTCGGGCTGATGATTTTGTGGGCCATCATCGGCGCAAGCGTTACCGACGCCGCGATCCAGTGGCTGTTCGAGCGGCGTTCGCACGGCCTTCCGCTCAGCCGCTGGCGCCGGTTCGACAGCCGCTTCGGCCTGGTTGCGGCAAGCCCGGCGATCAACCTTGCACTGCTTGCCGTCGGCGCTATCACCCGCCGCCCGGCGGCCGCTTTGGTCGTGGCCGCATGGTGGACGATCGCGACCGTCATTATCCATGCCGTCCGCCTTGCCCAAGCCAGCGAGAAGGCGGCGCGGGGCCAACCGATCGCCGCCTGGAGCGAGCAATGAGCGACCTTGCGATCTATGACATGGACAAGACCGTCACGCGCGGGCCGACCTATGGCGCGTTCCTGTTCCACGTCGCTCTGCGCCGAACGCCGTGGCGGCTGGTGCTGCTGCCCCTCGTCGTGTTGACGGTCATTGCCTATGCCGCCCGGCTGATCGACCGGGCGCGGCTCAAGGAGGTCAACCATCGCCTGCTGATCGGCAAGGTCCCCGGGGCCGCGCTCAGGCCGCTGGTCGAAAGCTTCGCGGATCGGCAGGTCGCTACCAACATTCGCCCCGGGGCTCGCGCCGCGATCACGCGCGACAAGGCGCAGGGGCGAAGGCTGGTGCTCGCGACCGCATCCTACCGCCTCTATGCCGAGGCCATCGCCAGGCGCCTCGGGTTCGACGATGTCATTGGAACCGGGTCGGTCATTGGCCTCGACGACCGGGTCCACGCCCGGATCGAGGGCGACAATTGCTATGGCCCGGCAAAGCTTGCGATGATCTCCGACTGGGTCGATCGATCGGGCTTGAAGGGCATCCACGGCCACGTCCGCTTCTATTCGGATCACGTGTCCGATCGGCCAATGTTCGAATGGGCCGACGAGCCGGTCGCGGTAAACCCGCACGGCCAGCTTCGGCGGTTGGCGCAGTCGCGCGGCTGGGCGGTCGAGGACTGGGGCTAGGGCCCACTTTTCGCCATCTCGACCGAGTGCCGCCCGCGCCTTGCTTTCATTGTGCGCTTGGCCCAGACCGTTCGCGACCGAATTGCTGGGGGGCGCGATCCGATGTTCGCCAGGTTTCCAATTGCGCTGATGATGGCTTCACTGCTCGCCGGCTGCTCGCACAGCGGCGCGATCACCAGCGTTTCGGGCGATTACAACAAGGTCTTTGCCGATGTCCGCAATCAGCAATTGCTGCTGAACATCCTGCGCTCATCGGCAAGGGAGCCGCTGCAGTTTTCGGCGATGGGCGAAATCGCGGCCACGATCCATCGCAGCGTCGGGGTCGATACGGTGCTCAATAATCTGGTCGTTGGAACCGCCGCTGCAATCAATCATTCGGTCACGCTTGAGGCGCGGAATGAACCGATCATCAGGATCGCGCCGCTGACGGACAAGGAATTCACCAGCGGAATCCTTCAGCCGACCAATCCCGAGGCGATGAAACAGTTCATCGATCTCGGCTGGGACGCCGAATTCATGCTCCCGCTGCTCGTCGCCGGCTATCAATGCCCGGGCGGCGCGTATCAGGCGAACACGGGCAAGCCGGGTTCGGGCGATGCCGTCCGGCGAGCCCTGGTCGACGCCGCCGCGAGCATGCAGTTCGTCGAGCGCAAGACGACCAGCGAACCCGTCAAGCTGGTCGTCAGCGACGAAAAGGCGCTCGAGATGATTCGCAGCGGCGTGGCCGGCGGATACAAGGTCAAATCGGTGCTTCCCGCCAATACGGGCCAGACATCGCAAATTGTCCTCACCGGCCCCACCAAGTCCAAATTGCTGGTGATGATGAACCTTTGCCGGGACATTTCGGTTGGAGCGAACCGCGAGGCACTTGCGACAACTCCAATGCAATTTGGCGATGGGCTCGCGGGCGAAGGGGCCGACCAGGCTGACGCGACCACAAACGATTCACCGGCGCTGGGATCGATCAAGCTTCGGTCGATTGAAGGGATCATCTATTTTCTGGGGGAGAGCTACCGCGATTGCTACCTCAACCCGCGCCCGTCCACCGACTGTGCGCTGAGCTACCGCAAAGATGGCGCTGACCGATATCTGTTCCGGCTTCTGAAGGGCGGCGCAGGGTCAGGCACTGCGGCGATCGAAACCAGCTTCTACGGAACCCGCTACTGGGTTTCACGGCTCGACCCGGGCGACGTCGACCGAACCGTGAAAACATTCTCATTTCTCGACCAGCTGTTCGCGCTCCAGGTCGTCCCCGGTGCGATCAGCACCACACCGGCGGTGCTGACGATCGGTTCCCACTGACGGCCCTCCCCATCGAGGCTCTCAGCCCGCCGCCTCATTTCCGGCGCTCGGAGGACCAGGGAAAGTCTAAGTACCGGTCGCGGCTATCGAAGCA
>JBDSSR010000139.1:0-7227 GCA_039928675.1 Sphingomicrobium sp.
TCCAGTCGGTGGTGGTCAATCTGGCGGGCAACATCATCCTCATCCCGTTGCTTGCCCAATGGGGCTACGGCCACGTCGGCCCACCGCTCGCGACTGCGCTGTCGTCGACAGTCAACGTGTGGCTGCTGTACCAGACGCTGCGAAAACGCGGTCATTTCGTGCCCGATGCGCAGCTTAAACGCCGGGTGCCGAGGCTTGCGATGGCGGCGCTGCTGATGGGTGTCGCGATCTTCAGCTTCGACCGGCTTCTCGATCCATGGCTGGCAGGGCGCATCTGGGAGCGTTATGCAGCGCTTGCGCTGCTGGTCGGAGCCGGGATTGCGGTCTATTCCATCGCCTGCCTGTTGACCCGCGCCTTCGCGCTCGACGATGTCAGGATTCTCCTTAGCCGGCGAGCGCGCGCATCATGACCAACGACAAAGCCCAACGGGTCGTCTCCGGAATCCAGCCGACCGGTGGCCTGCATCTCGGCAATTTGCTTGGAGCAATCCTGCGCTGGGTGCGGATGCAGGACGAAGCGCAGTGCCTGTTCTTCCTTGCCGACCTCCATTCGCTGTCCGAACATATCAGCCCGCAAGCGCGGCTTGCGAGCGTCCGCGAAATGGCGGCGGCGCTGATTGCCAGCGGGATTGATCCCAAGCGATCGGTGCTTTTTGCGCAAAGCGCGGTTCCGGCGCATTCGGAGCTGTGCTGGATTCTCAACGGAACGGCGCGAATGGGCTGGCTCAACCGGATGACTCAGTGGAAAGACAAGGCGGGCAAGAACCGCGAGGGCGCGTCGGTTGCCCTGTTCGACTATCCGGTCCTGCAGGCGGCTGACATCCTGCTTTACCAGGCCACTCACGTACCGGTTGGCGAGGATCAGAAACAGCATATCGAGCTCACGCGCGACATTGCGCTCAAGTTCAACACCGATTTCGACGTTGATCTGTTCGTCGTCCCCGAGCCTTTCATCGGCGGTGGAACCGCGGCCCGGGTGATGAGCCTTCGCGACGGGCTCGTGAAGATGTCGAAGTCCGACCCGTCCGACATGAGCCGTATCAACCTTACCGATAGCGACGATGACATCGCGCAGAAGATCCGCAAGGCCAAGACCGACGCCGAGCCGCTGCCCGACGACCCCGTCGGCCTCAATTCACGTCCCGAAGCCAAAAACCTCGTCGGCATCTATGCGTCCATCACTGGCAGCAGCATCGAGCAGGTGCTCGCCCAGTTCGCGGGTCAGGGCTTTGGCGCGTTCAAGCCGCTCCTGTCGGACGCGCTGGTTGGGCTGTTGTCGCCGCTGCGCGCCCGGCTTGAACAGTTGCGAAGCGATCCGGCCGAACTCGACCGAATACTCGCCGACGGTGCAGGCCGGGCCATTTCCATCGGCCAGCCGATCATTGCGCGCGCCAGGTCGGCGGTCGGGCTGACGCCCTGACCCCGTACGACGCAATGACCCCGATCAAACCTGACGCTGGCGAGACCAGGCCGCCGCTGCTTTCGCAGCGACTGGCGCAGATCATCGAGGAAGGCCACGAGCGGCTGTCCTTCTCTGACCTTGCCGAGCAGCTCGGCAATCGCGCGTGGGGCGCGCTTCTGTTCATATTCGCCATCGTCAACGTCATCCCGCTTCCGCCGGGGACCAACATCGTCCTGGCGATCCCGATGATCATCGTTGCCGCTCAGATGCTGTTCGGCCGCGAGTCCCCGTGGTTCCCCAAGTGGATCGACCGTCGCGGGGTCAGCCGATCCGAAATTGGAATGGTTGCAAGCAAGGTCGCCTGGCTCGAACGACGCGCCGAGCGGCTTTTGAAACCGCGCCTCGCGCGATTGACGGGAAAAACGGCGGCGCGCCTGATCGGCCTGTCATGCGTGCTCCTGGGCGTGCTCGCCGCGGTTCCGATCCCGCTACTCCACATGGCCCCAGCGGCCGGGATCGCATTGTTCGGACTGGCGCTCATCTACCGCGACGGAGTGCTGGTGGTCGTGGCTGCCGCTGCGTCACTTGCAGCGATCGCCGTGGATGCACTGATTCTTGGGTCGGGCGTCGTCGTCCTCAACGCTTTAACGAGCTGGCTTAACCGCTAGGATCTGACCAGCGCGGGGTCGAAACACTTCATCGACCGTTCAGGCGAATTGCTGTATAAGTTCCCGGTTATTCAACGGTTTTCCCGAGTCGAAGGGGTGTAAAATGCGTATTTTGAAGATGACTGCAGCTGCCGTAATCGCGCTTGGCGCATTGGGCCTTTCGGCGTGCGCAAGCACGCTCGACACGACCGTCGCTCGATATCAGGCCATGCCCGCCGCGCAGGGGCAGAGCTTTTACGTCGTTCCAACTGGACCGATGGCAAGCAATGGCGGGCTTGAATTCCAGCGCTATGCGGGAATCGTCGCCCAGCAGCTTCAGGCGCGTGGCTATGTCCCTGCCACGAGCCAGGCCAACGCCAATCTGATCGTCCAGTTCGGCTATGACGTCGACCGTGGCCAGGTCCGGATTACCCAGGATCCGTTCTACGGCGAACGCTACGGCTACTCGCCGTTCGGAAGCCCCTTCTATTATCCGCGCTTCGGTTTTCGCTCAGCCTTTTCCTATGGCTGGAACGACCCGTTCTTCGGCGGCGGCGGTATCGACAGCTATGTCGAATATCATCCGCAGGTCGATCTCCACATCCGCTCTGCCGGCTCGAGCCAGCCGCTGTTCGACGGCCGGGCGCAAGCGCGGTCGAGCACCAACCGGCTCGATCGTGTGGTTCCGAGCCTGGTCGAAGCCATGTTCACCGGGTTTCCGGGGCGCAGCGGCGAAGTCGTCAGGATCACTATCCCCGAGAGCCGACCGGGCGTTTGACCGGCAGCTGAAGCGACGAAACAAAATAGGCCCGCTGGAGTCGATCCGGCGGGCCTATTTTTATGCCCCTATGCGCAATGGCGCGGGCGACTGTGGAACGCGGCCCTAGCCCTCGAGCTGGCGGGTGAGCAGCCGGATGTCGGCGTCGAGCTCGGCATCGCACGCGCGAAGCTTCTCGATCTGGCGCACCGCGTGAATGACGGTGGTGTGATCGCGACCACCAAAGCGGCGGCCGATATCGGGCAGCGACTTGGGGGTCAGCTGCTTGGAAAGGTACATTGCGACCTGGCGCGGCCGGGCGACTTCGCGAGCGCGCCGGGCGGAGGTCATTTCGGCCTTGCGAATGCGGTAATGCTCGGCGACCTGGGTCTGAATCTCATCGATTGAAATGCGGCGCTGATTGGCGCGGAGCACGTTGGCAAGCACTTCCTCGACGAACGCCACGTCGATCTCGCGCCCGGTCATCATGGCGTAAGCGCCGATGCGGTTGAGCGCACCCTCCAGCTCCCGGATCGAGCTGGTTACCCGGCGCGCGAGGAAGTCGATGACGTTGCGCGACATCTGCACCGCCGGCAGCGCTTCGAGCTTGGAGACAATGATGTTGAAACGCAGTTCATAGTCCGCCGGGTTGATGTCGGCGACGAGCCCCCACGACAGGCGTGACAGAATTCGCGGCGCGATCCCGTCGAGATCCTGTGGCGCGCGATCCGAAGTGATCACCAGCCGGCGCCCGGCACCGATGATCTCGTTCATGGTGTGGAAGAATTCTTCCTGGGTCGAATCGCCCTTGGCGATGAACTGGACGTCATCGATCAAAAGCAGGTCCGCGGTGCGCAGCCGCTGCTTGAAACTGATCGTGTCATTTTCCTTCAGCGCGCGAATGAATTCGACCATGAACTTTTCGGCCGACATCGACACAACCCGCTTGCCCGGGTTCTTGCCCAGGAAGGCATGGCCGATGGCGTGAAGCAAATGGGTTTTGCCGCGACCGGTGCCGCCATGAATAAACAACGGATTGAACCCGGCATTGTCGGCTTCGCCCAGCGCAACCGTCCGGGCGGCCGTTGCAGCAACTTCATTGGCCTTGCCGACGATAAAGGTTTCGAACCGATAGCGCGCATCGAAATTGGGCGAGTCGGGATTGCGCTCGACGGGCGCAGGCGCTTCCTCGAGAATCAACAGCGGCGCCGGGCGCGGCGCATCGACTGCGGCAATGACCCGTACTTCGCGAACGATCGGAAGCACGGTCTTCCATGCCAGCGTCAGCCGTTCGCCAAAGTGCGAGCGCACCCAGTCAGCCATGAACTGGCTGGGCATGACCAGGTCGAGAGCGCCGCTATCGGGATCGAAGGAACCAAGCTCGGCCGGCTTGAGCCAGCCATCAAAGGTGCGCGCGCCAAGGTCACGACGAAGCCCGTCCCGGATGGAGTCCCAGGCCGCTTCGAGCGGCGCTGCGACCGGCCCCCCGGCCAACTCCATGGTCCTCGTGCCTTGCACTGGCTGCGCCTCCTGCGTCCAAGCCCCAGAATCGTGACAAAAGGGTGCCGTTGCCCGCAACCGAGTCGCGCGCCCGAGCTTTGTTTTCTCTCTTGCCCCCGGCGCGGATTCGCGCCCGGAAAGACCGTTGTGTGATTGTCTGGGGCGGCTTGCAAGAGCCGTTTTTTCACAGAAGTGAAATAATAGGCCTTGACAAAGGAAACCTGCCAATATCAACCTGAAATGGCTGAAAACAGCCATTTTTATGGTTATTGATCGTTAAACCGGAGCGCGAATCGCCGGAATTGCTGCATTTTTTTGACGGGACCAAAAAGGCCCGGGTTGAGCCTGTTACAGTGGCTTGCGGACCAGCGACTTCAGGGCCGCTTTTAGCCGAGCGACGCAACCCGTTTGGTCAGGCGGGAAAATTTCCGCGAAGCCGTATTCTTGTGGATAACTCCACGAGCGACTCCGCGCGACATTTCCGGCTGAACCTTCCTGAGCGCCTGGACCGCGTCATCCTTCTTGCCCGACGCAATTGCCGATTCGACCTGCTTGATGAAGGTCCGAATCCGGCTGATTCGCGCGTGATTGATGATCTCGCGATTGGCATTGCGGCGGATGCGCTTCTTGGCTTGCGGCGTATTCGCCATTGTGTTCCTCAGCTGTCAAAAGTCGAAAATCGAATGAAAAGCGGCGCGGAATCAGGCCCGCGCCGATGCGGCGGTCCCCCTACCCCACGGGAGACGCGAAGGTCAACCTTCACAGGTCACTACCAACTGCGCGAAATCAGCGTTGGCAGCGCGGGCAGTAAAAGGTTGAACGGCCACCCTGGACCATGCGCTTGACGGTGCCACCGCAAGCGCACGCCTGCCCTTCGCGGCCATACACTGCAAAGCGCTTCGAGAAATAGCCAAGCTCGCCATCGGGCGCGGCAAAGTCGCGAAGCGTCGAGCCCCCGGCGGCAATTGCTTGCGCAAGAACGTCATGGATCGCCGCAACCAGCCTTTGAAGTCGGCCGAGCGAGACCGAGCCTGCCGACCGGCCCGGGTGAATTCCGGCCCGATAAAGCGCCTCGCACACATAAATGTTGCCAAGCCCGGCGATGATCCGCTGGTCGAGCAGGAGCAGCTTGATCGGCGCCGTCCGGCCAGCCAAGCTATGCTTGAGCGCGCGCGCATCCACATCGAACGGCTCGGGCCCAAGCGCCTTGAAGGCCGGCCATTCGCCAAGCGCGTCGGTGCGAATCAGGTCGAGCGAACCGAAGCGCCGAGCGTCGTTGAGCGCAACCCGCCGCCCGTTTTCGGTCTCGATCACAAAATGATCGTGCTTGCCAAGCTCGGCGGGATCGACCCGCCAACGACCCGACATGCCCAGATGGAAGACAAGCGTATCGCCGCGATCGGTTTCGATCAGCCCGTATTTCGCGCGACGGCCAAGCCTGGTGACGGTCGCGCCCGTAAGCCGCTGGCCCAGACCGTCGGGGAACGGGCGCCGAAGATCGCCGCGCCGCGCTTCGACCTGGGCGATCTGCTGACCCATCAGCACCTGGGCCAGCCCGCGGACCGTGGTTTCGACTTCGGGAAGCTCCGGCATCGCGCCGATATGGCGAAGCCGCCGCAAGCCCGCTAGAGGCCAGCCCTTATATGAGCGATCCGGTGAATTTCGGCGACGAGCGCGTTAGCCCCGAAGAGAAGACACGGCGCGTGGGCGCCGTCTTCAGCTCGGTCGCCAAACGCTACGATGTGATGAACGACTTGATGTCGGGCGGAATGCACCGGCTGTGGAAGGACCGCTTCGTCGCCCGTGTGAAGCCGCGCGCAAGCGAACATATCCTCGACATGGCCGGCGGAACCGGCGACGTCGCCTTCCGAATGGCTCGACGCGGCGCGATAGTGACCGTCGCCGACATCAACGCCGACATGCTTGGCGTTGGCCAGGAGCGAGCGGCGAAGAAGGGCCTGACCAGTTTATCGTGGGCGGTCGAGAACGCGGAGACGCTGAGTTTTGCCGACAACAGCTTCGATGCCTACACGATCGTCTTCGGAATCCGGAACGTCACCGACATTCCGGCGGCGCTGAAGGAAGCGCATCGCGTCCTCAAGCGCGGCGGGCGCTTTTTCTGCATGGAGTTTTCGTCCAGCGACTGGCCCGGCTTTTCCGAGATTTATGATGCGTTTGCGACCAACGTCATTCCGCGCATCGGCAAGGCCGTCGCCGACGATGCGGAAAGCTATCGCTATCTGGTCGAAAGCATCCGCCGGTTCCCGCGACCGCCCGCATTCCGGGCGATGGTTGCGCAAGCCGGATTTGTTCGCGCCGCCGCCGAACCGATGCTTGGTGGGCTGGTCGCGATCCACAGCGGCTGGAAGATTTGACCAGTTCGGTCACCCATTTGTGGCGGCTTCTCAAATGGGGCCGGACGCTTGCCCGCCACGGTGCGCTTCAGGGCATTGAGCGAGACCCCCTCACACCGCCCCCGGTGCGGCGGCTGGCGCGGATCGCCCGGTTCGGCACGCGCACTCCGGCAACTCCCGATTATGCCGCGGCGCTGCTTGCTATCGGCCCCGCGGCGATCAAGCTCGGCCAGGCGCTTTCCACCCGTCCCGATCTTGTCGGCAAGCCCGCCGCGGCCAATCTGTCGCAGCTTCAGGACGATCTTCCGCCCGCGCCCTTCGCGCTGATCAGGCAGACGATCGAAAGCTCCTTCGGAGCGCCACTCGAAAGCCTTTACGCGCAGTTCGACGAAGTGCCGGTAGGCGCGGCCTCGATCGCGCAAGTCCACCGGGCGACCACGACCGAAGGCCGGGACGTCGCGGTCAAGGTGCTTCGTCCGGGGATCGAGGACGAGCTCGCCAAGGCCATCGAGACCTATGAATGGGCGGCCGCACAGGTCGAACGCTACGGCGGCGAAGCCCAGCGGC
>JBDSSR010000140.1:0-4500 GCA_039928675.1 Sphingomicrobium sp.
CCGTTCGGGCGCGTTCCGGCCTGCGCTGACACCGCAACTTGTTGTTTCACCATGCTTATGCAAAATTCGTCGCGCTCGGTTTTGTGATTCGCTGCCAGGGGAGGCTGTATGGATCGACCGGCTGCTCATTTTCGCTATCGGCTGACTTAGGCCGACGAGGCCGCCCGATGGCGTTTTCCGACCTGCTTGGCCGAACTGCGGCGGAGCTTGCGCTCTTCGCCGGCGTCGGCTTCCTCTTGTTCTCGATCAACGATGTCCTCGTCGACCTCATTTATTTCGGCCGGGCGATCTGGCGCGCCTTTGGGGTCTACGGTCGCTATCCGCGCAGCTTTGCAAGCCAGTTGCCCGTTCCGGACAACCCCGGTTTCCTTGCGGTCCTGGTCCCCGCCTGGGACGAATCCGCGGTCGTCGCTTCAATGCTGAGCGCGGCGATCGCCCGGTTCGACTATCCCGACTATCGCATCTTCGTAGGCTATTACCGCAACGATCCCGCGACCAGGAGCGCGATTGCAAGCGTCGGCGATGAGCGCGTCGAAGCGATCGAGATCGACGCCGACGGTCCGACGACCAAAGCCGACTGCCTCAACCATCTGTATGACGCGCTCATCGTCCACGAGACCCTGCGCCACGGCGCCGCCAAGGCCGTCGTGCTCCACGATGCCGAAGACGTCGTTCATCCACTCGAACTCAAGGTGTTCGACCGGCTGATCGATCGCGCCGCCGTCGTCCAGCTGCCGGTGATCCCGCTCCCGGACCCCGAATCGCGATGGATCGCGGGCCATTATTGCGATGAATTCGCCGAGGCTCACGTCAAGGAACTGGTGGTTCGCGAAGCGGTCGGCGCGGCCATCCCGCTGGCCGGGGTCGGTTGTGCGATATCGCGGCGAGCGCTTGCGGATCTCGCGGCCCGCCAGGATGGCAAACCGTTCGCCGGAACCAGCATGACCGAGGATTACGAGCTTGGCCTGCGGCTCGGGGCACTGGGCCTCAGGACCATGTTCGTCCGGCTGCCGGTGCGGCCCGGCGAGCATGGCGTAGTTGCCAGCCGTGGCCATTTCCCGGGCACGCTTGGAGCGGCGGTCCGCCAGAAGGCCCGGTGGCTTGGCGGGATCGCACTGGCCGGCTGGGACCGCCTCGGCTGGAGCGGGGGCCTTGGCGAACGATGGATGCGGATGCGCGACCGGCGCGGGCCGCTTGCCGCGCTGGTCACTCTGGCCGGCTATGCCGCCGCACTTCTGTGGTCGCAGATCTGGCTCGCCGAAGCGCTTGGCGCTCCGATCCAGGCGCAGTTCGATCCGGCGCTGATCCAGCTTCTGATCGTCAACGGCTGGCTGCTTGCCTGGCGGGTGCTGATGCGCGCGACGTTTACCGCGTCGGCCTATGGCTGGGCCGAGGGCCTGCGGTCGATTCCGCGACTCGTCGTGGGGAACGTCATTTCCGTCCTTGCGGCGGCCCGGGCGGTCTCGATCCACCTCCGGGGCGGCGCTCGCACCTGGGACAAGACCCGGCATACGTTCCCCAGAGAGTTGAGCCGGTGAAGCCCTCGCTGCGCTTCCTTGCAATCGCAATGCTCGGCTGGGGCGGACTTCGCGCTGCAACCCTTGGCGTGCTTCCAGGGGCTTCGCTGTTGCGCGTCGATCCGAGCCACGCCAGCCCGCCGCCGATCGTCCCGACGCAATTTCCTCCAATCGCTCCGATTGAGGCGGCGTACGGTCCTGGTCCCGATCTGTCGCTGGCGGCGATCGAGGCGCCGGCGCCGGCGCCGGCCATGGCCGCATATCCCGGCCAGCACGCCCAGCAAGCCCGGGCGCCTGTCTCTCGCGCTTATTGGGGTGGCCGAGAATCTCCGGCGAGCCGGTTCACGCAGCTGATGCCGGTTCCGGCAGCCCAATATTTCACGCCGGTCCCGACGCTCGATCAATGGCCGCTGTCGCGATACGTATCGCGGTCCTACGCGCCGCTTCGCCAGTCGGTGGTCGTCGCTCAGAGCCAGAGCATCCCTGTCTCGCCCGGAACCCAAAAGCTCGACCGTGTCCAGCTGACCGCCTGGGCGATGCTTCGAAGCCAGCAGACGGGAGTTGCCGGGACCCCATCGCTGGCCAATGGCGGAACCCTTGGGGCGAGCCAGGCTGGAAGCCGCATCGCCTATAATTTCACCCGCCAGATCGCGGCCACTGCGCGCACCACGTCCGAAGTCGGGCGGCGCGGCGCCGAGGTCGCGCTTGGCGTGCGAATCCAGCCGGCGCGGGCGATCCCGCTGTGGGTCACCGCCGAGCGGCGCCAGCGCCTCGGAAGCGCGGGCAGCGGCCGCAACGCCTTTGCACTGTTTTTCGAAAGTGGCGTCTACAACCGACCGATCGGGTGGCGATTCGCCGTGGATTCCTACCTTCAGGGCGGCATCGTCGGCCGTGACGGTTTTCTAGACGGAGGACTGACCGTCACTCGCCCGGTTATGCGCCGGGTCGCTGCGGGCGTCGGGGTGTGGGGAGGAATGCAGCCGGGAGTCGCGCGTCTCGACGTCGGTCCCCGCCTGACGCTCAAGGTTCGCGACAATATCCGTGTCCATCTCGACTGGCGCCAGCGGGTCGCAGGCAACGCCAAGCCCGGGTCGGGCGCTGCAGTAACCCTCGCGGGCGACTTCTAAAGCCGGTTTTGCGTTCGACCCCCTGGCCGCTCCAGCGCTTTGCGGCCAGTCGTCTTTGCCGCTAGTCCTCGCCAGGCAATGGACATCTACCTTCCGATCGCCGGACAGTCGGTCAACGCGGTGGTCATCGTCGTGCTTGGTTTCGTCGTCGGCGTGCTGTCCGGAATGTTCGGCGTCGGGGGCGGTTTCCTGACCACTCCGCTGCTGATCTTCTATGGCATTCCGCCAACCGTCGCAGTGGCCTCGTCGACGACCCAGATCACCGGCGCGAGCGTATCGGGGCTGATGGTTCACATGCGCCGCGGCGGGCTCGACGTAAAAATGGGCGGAGTGATGATCGTCGGCGGGCTGTTCGGGTCGATCGTCGGTGCAATCCTGTTCCGGCTGCTTCAGGCGACCGGGCAGATCGACGTCGTCATCGGCCTGCTCTACGTCGTCATCCTCTTTTCCATCGGCTTGCTGATGCTCAAGGACGCCCTGCTGGCGCTTGGCTATATCAGCCCCACTCCTGCCGCAGAGGGGTCGGCGCGGCGCCATAATCGCTGGGTCGCTTCGCTTCCCGGCCGCTGGCGTTTTTACAGTTCGGGCCTCTACATTTCGCCGATTGCGCCGCTGACGCTTGGCTTCGGGGCAGGCATCCTGACGGTGCTTCTGGGCATCGGCGGCGGATTTATTCTGGTTCCGGCAATGATCTACCTGCTTGCAATGCCGGCGCGCGTCGTCATCGGCACCAGCCTGTTGATGGTGCTGGTGGTGAGCGGCGCGACGACCATGATCCACGCTTTGACCACGCGCGCGGTCGACATCGTACTCGCTGCGCTGCTTCTCGTCGGGGGCGTGATCGGCGCCCAATATGGTGCGATCCTGACGACCCGGATGAAACCGGACCTGCTTCGCCTTGCACTGGCTATCCTCATTCTCCTCGTCGGTATGCGGATGCTGCTCGGTCTCGCCTGGCATCCGGGCGAGATATTTTCGATCGACTCGCTTTGATGGCGCGGTTCGCACCGTTGCTTCTGCTTGCGCTTACGCCGCTGCTCACCGCAGCGGACAAGCCGACGCTGGTCCCCGATATTTCAGCTCGAGCAGTGCAGATCCGGTATAGCTTCACTGGCGCGCAGCTGCTGCTGTTTGGAGCCATCGTCTATCCCGGCGGTCGGGCTCCCAGCCGCCCGGTGGACATCGCGGTCGTGCTGCGCGGCCCCGTCGAGCCGATCCTGGTCCGTGAAAAGCAAAAGATCGCCGGCCTTTGGATGAACGCCGATTCCAACCGTTTCCGCTCGGCCCCATCCTACTATTCCGTCGCCTCTTCACGACCGGTGGCTGAGCTGGTCGACGAGCGGACCGCGTCAATCTACGAGCTTGGACTGCACAATCTGCAACTATCCCCTGGCGGGGGAGCCTTGCCCGAAAAGGAGCGGCGGTTCGAGGCGGGCCTGCTCGACCTTCGCACTCGCGAGCGGCTGTATTCCGAGCATCCCCGCGGGGTCGAGATCAATGACGGAGTCCTCTACCGCGCAGTCATCTCGATCCCCAGTCAGGTGCCGGTCGGCACCTACACCGCCGAAACCTTCCTGATCGATCGGCACAAGGTCATTGCCGTGGCAACCCGGGACATCCAGATCGACAAGTCGGGATTTGAACGCTTCATTGCCCTGGCGGCCCGTCGCCACGGGTTTGCCTACGGGCTGGCCGCGGTCTTGCTGTCCCTCGGCCTCGGCTGGGCGGCAGCGGCCGCGTTCCGCCGCCGCATCTGAACCCGCCCCTAAAGCCAATCTTAACCGCTTCATGCGATGCGAGGGATGCAATCTTTGCCCTGGAGTTCGTGAAGCGATGGATGAGCAGCCGAACCTGCG
>JBDSSR010000141.1:0-9180 GCA_039928675.1 Sphingomicrobium sp.
GCGAGTTGCTCGAAGCGATGACCCGGGAAACCGATACCCGCTACCTGATCGTCACCCACAATGCCGTGACGATGAGCCGAATGCACCGATTGTACGGGGTGACAATGATCGAAAAGGGCGTCAGCCGCCTGGTTTCCGTCGACCTTGGGAGCGCCGGGACATTGCTCGCCGCCGAATGACTCCAATCGAAAAGGTCCGGGTTTCGAATGCTTTCACGGGGAAGCGGCGCACCGCGCCTATTGCACCGCTGATTTGCTGGCGCTTTCCGCGAGCTCGTGCTTCTCAACCTCGTCGCCACTCAGGCGGACCACGTGGAGAACGTTGGTTGATCCCGCGGTTCCGAACGGAATTCCGGCCATCAGCAGGATCCGGTCACCGCCGCTTGCGATCCGATGGCGAAGCACCATCCGCTTCCCCTTTTCGACCATTTCCTCAAAGCTGGCGACGTCCCGGGTGTGGACTGCGTAGACGCCCCACAGAAGGCCGAGCCGGCGCGAAGTGTGAAGCGAAGCGGTCATTGCAAGGATCGGCACCGGCGGGCGTTCGCGGGCAATCCGGCGGGCGGTTGCACCCGAGCCGGTGTAGCAGACCATTGCCGTTGCCGAGACCGTGCTCGCGATGTGCCGCGCCGAACCCGCAAGCGCGTCGGCGGTGGTCGGCTCAAGCCGAGTCTGGGTAAAGTGAATGCGCGCCTGGTACGAAGGATCGCGTTCGACGCTGTTGGCAATCCGGTCCATCATCTGAACCGATTCGAGCGGATATTGCCCGGCCGCGCTTTCGGCCGAAAGCATGACCGCGTCGGCGCCATCGTAAATCGCGGTCGCGACATCGCTGACTTCGGCCCGGGTCGGAGTTGGCGACGTGATCATCGATTCAAGCATCTGGGTCGCGACTACAACCGGCTTGCCGAACTGCCTGGCGCAGGCGACGATCTTGTTCTGCAGCGGCGGAACCTGCTCGGGCGGAAGCTCCACTCCAAGGTCGCCGCGGGCAACCATGACGGCGTCGGACAAGGCGACGATATCATGGAGCCGGTCGATCGCCGCCGGCTTTTCGATCTTGGCGAGCAAGGACGCCCGATCGCCGATCAGTGAGCGCGCTTCGGCGACATCCTCCGGCCTCTGGACGAACGACAAAGCGATCCAGTCGGTGCGCTGTTCGAGTGCAAAGGCGAGGTCTGCCCGATCCTTGTCGGTCAGCGCCGGAATCGGCACCACGACATCGGGGACATTGACGCCCTTATTGTCGGACACCGCGCCGCCGACGATCACTTCAGTGACGATCTGATTATGATCGGCTTCGACCACCCTCAAGCGGATCTTGCCGTCGTCGATGAGGATGCTTGCACCCGGACGGACCGCTTCGAACAATTCGGGGTGAGGAAGCTGGACGCGGTTGGAATCGCCGGCCTTGTCTCCCTGGTCGAAGATGAAACGCCTGCCCTTTTCTAGTGTGACCCGGCCGTCGTCGAAATGACCAACGCGGAGCTTTGGTCCCTGGAGGTCGAACAGGATCGTGGTCGGCCGGTGAAATTCCTTTTCAAGCGCCCGGATCGCGGTGACCAGCTTGGCCTTCTGCTTGTGATCGCCGTGACTCATGTTGATTCGAAATGCGTCGGCGCCCGCAACCATCAGCTTGCGGATCATTCGGGCATCGCTTGACGCCGGCCCGAGGGTCGCGAGAATCTTCACCTTGCGGGACCGGGGCGGCAGCGTGTCGATGATCCACTCTCCAATTGCGCGACGGGCCAATTACGCGACTAGGCGACGGCCATAGCCGCTTGATATGACGGTTCAAGCCGCTAGACCCGCGCTTCACATATCGTATCCGGAGAAATCAAGGACATGGCGGAAGGGACCGTCGCGGCCGACCAGTTGCGACTATTTATCGAACGCATCGAGCGGCTCGAAGAAGAAAAGAAGGGCATCGCCGACGATGTCCGCGACGTCTATGCCGAGGCCAAGGCGACAGGCTACGACCCCAAGATCATGCGCATGATCGTGCGCTTGCGGAAAATGGAGACGCACACCCGCCAGGAACAGGACGCGGTTCTGGAGACCTATCGCGCGGCGCTCGGGCTGGAGTAAGCAGCGACCATGGCGGGCCATTCCAACTATAAGACCATCCTGTACCGCAAGGGCGCGCAGGACAAAAAGCGCTCCGCCTTGTTCTCCAAGCTCAGCCGCGAAATCACCGTGGCTGCAAAAATGGGCCTGCCCGACCCCGACTCCAACGCGCGGCTTCGCGCCGCAATCATCGCCGCACGCGCCCAGTCGGTTCCAAAGGACAATATCCAGCGCTCGATCGACAAGGCGTCGGCTACCGATGGCGAGAATTACGAGGAAATCCGCTACGAGGGCTTCGGCCCCAGCGGAGTCGCGCTGATCGTCGAGGCGCTGACCGACAACCGCAACCGGACCGCGACCAACGTCCGCACCGCCTTTTCGAAAAACGGCGGCAATCTTGGCGCTGGCGGAAGCGTCAGCCACGGGTTCGAGCGGCTCGGCCTGATTGAATATCCGGCAAGCGCGGGCGACGGCGACAAGGTTTTCGAAGCGGCGATTGAAGCTGGTGCCGACGACGTCGAAAGCGACGACGATGGTCACCGCATCTGGACCAGCATCGAACATCTCCACGAGGCGGCGCGGGCGCTTGAAGGTCTGCTTGGCGAAGGCGAAGGCGCGAAGCTCGCGTGGCGGCCGTCGACCCAGGTCGAGGTTCGCGGCGACGATGCAGCGCTGCTGATGAAACTGATCGATACCCTCGACGAAGATGATGACGTCCAGACGGTGTGGGGCAATTACGACATTCCCGAGGACGAACTGGAGAAGCTCGCCTGATCGCCGACACTCCTCGATCATGAGGGTGATCGGCTTCGATCCCGGCCTCGGAACGACCGGCTGGGCGGTAATCGAGGCCGACGGCAACCGCCTGAGCCACATTGCCAACGGCCACATCAGGACCGATCCGGCCGCTCCACTGGCCCAGCGGCTGGCGACGCTTGCGACTGCCCTTGAGGCGGTTCTCGCCGAGCATCGACCGGGTGCCGCCGGAGTCGAGGAAGTGTTCGTCAACAAGAACCCGCAATCGACCCTCAAGCTCGGCCAGGCGCGCGGCGTGGTTCTGATGTGCGCGGCGCGCGCCGGGCTTGCGGTCGGCGAATATGCCCCGACGCTGGTCAAAAAGGCGGTGGTCGGGACCGGCGGGGCAGACAAGGCCCAGGTCCACGCCATGGTCGGCCGACTTCTTCCGGGAGTAAAAATCGCCGGTGCCGATGCCGCCGATGCGCTTGCCGTTGCGATTACGCACGCGCATCACTTGGCGAGTGCTCGGCGCATGGCTTAAGCCGGTAGCCGATGATTGCGCGCCTTTCAGGAATTCTTGCCGAAACCGGCGCCGACAGCGCGGTGATCGATGTCGGCGGGGTCGGCTACCAATTGCTTGCAAGCGCCCGAACGCTCGATGCGCTCGGCGCGGTGGGAGGTCAGGTCATGGTCCTGACCGAGCTTCAGGTGCGCGAGGATAATTGGACCCTGTTCGGGTTCGGGTCGGCGGTGGAGCGCGATTCGTTTCGCGCACTGACTTCGATCCAGGGTGTCGGCGGGCGGCTTGCAATGGCGATCCTGTCGGCGCTTTCGCCCGACGAACTGGCGCGCGCGGTGAGCCAGGATGACAAGGCGATGATCGGCCGGGCCAATGGCGTTGGTCCCAAGCTTGCCGCGCGAATCACCAATGAGCTTCAAGGCAAGCTGGGGCCCGCCGGCCTCGGCGGCGCTGGTTCGACACCGCGCGGCGGAGCTGCGGCGGATGCCTTGTCGGCGCTTGCCAACCTTGGCTTCAAACCGGCCGACGCAAGCGCAGCGGTCAACGCCGCGCAGGACGAGCTTGGGTCCGATGCGACGCTCGACGCGCTGGTCCGGCTGGCGCTCAAGAAAGCGAGCAAATGAGCGCCACCGACCCCGCGCGGATCACGACGCCCGAGCGCACGCCCGAGGACGCCGACCTCGCGCTTCGCCCAAAAAGCCTCGACGAGTTCATCGGGCAGCAGGCGGCGCGCGACAATCTGCGGGTGTTCGTTGCTGCCGCCAAAGCGCGTGGTGAAGCGCTCGACCATGTCCTGCTTCACGGCCCGCCGGGCCTCGGCAAGACCACATTGGCCGCGATCCTGGCGCGCGCGATGGGGGTTGGCTTCCGCGCGACCTCGGGTCCGGTCATTGCCAAGTCGGGCGACCTTGCGGCACTTCTCACCAACCTCGAGGACGGCGACGTCCTGTTTATCGACGAGATCCACCGCCTCAATCCGGCGGTCGAGGAAGTGCTTTATCCGGCGATGGAAGACCGGGCGCTCGACCTGATGATCGGCGAGGGGCCGTCGGCGCGGTCGGTCCGGATCGATCTTCCGCGCTTCACGCTGATTGGCGCGACGACTCGCCAGGGGCTTTTGACGACTCCTCTTCGCGACCGTTTCGGAATTCCGGTGCGGCTCAATTTCTACACGGTCGAGGAACTTGAGCAGGTGGTTCGCCGAGCCGGCCGGCTGCTTGGCGCCGAGCTGACCGACGATGGCGCGCGCGAGATTGCCAGGCGCAGCCGGGGAACGCCGCGAATCGCCGGGCGGCTGCTCCGCCGGGTCCGCGATTTCGCACACGCCGCCGGGGATTTGGCGATCAGCGCGGAGGCCGCCGACCGCGCCTTGTCGAGGCTCGAGATCGACGCGCTTGGGCTCGACGCGATGGACCGGCGTTATTTGACGATGATCGCCGATCTTTACGGCGGCGGGCCGGTCGGGGTCGAAACGCTGGCGGCGGGCTTGTCCGAGCCACGCGACACGATCGAGGACGTGATCGAGCCCTATCTCATTCAGCTCGGCCTAATCGCGCGAACCGCACGAGGGCGCTGCCTCAATGGTAGGGGCTATGCCCATCTCGGACTGCCAGCTCCCGCCGGCGGTCAGGCGGGCCTGTTCGAGGGAAAGTGATGCGCGCTGTCGTTGGGTCCGCAATTCTCGCAATCGCGGGGGCGCTCATCGTTTGGCCCGCGCAAGCCCCGGCGCAGGCCCCAACGCAGGCCCGGCTTCAAGCCACCACAAGTCGGGCCGTCGATTATGCCAGGCCCGCCAACTGGCTGTGCCTTCCCGGACGGAGCGACGTGTGCTCGGCGCCCGGCGCGGCCACCTGGCTCAATCCCGGCGGTTACGGCGCGCCTGTCCCTGCGCGCGGATCCGGCGATCCGGCGGTTGACTGTTTCTACGTCTATCCGACGGTGTCCAACGATGCCGGCATGAACAGTGACCTGGTGGTCGGCGGGGAAGAAAAGTTCGCTGCACAAAGCCAGTTCGCGCGCTTCGGATCGGTGTGCCGGACCTTTGCCCCGGTCTACCGCCAGATGACCGTATCGGCGATCGCTTCGATGGCTTTTGGCGGCGATATCAAGGCTTCGTCGCGAACCGCCTATGGCGATGTCGCAAACGCCTGGCGGACCTATCTGTCGCGCTACAACCAGGGCCGGCCGTTCGTCCTGGTCGGCCACAGCCAGGGGTCGGCGTTGCTGATCCAGCTGATCGCGCGCGAGATCGAAGGCACGCTGGCAGCGAAGCGGATGATGCTTGCGATCCTGCCCGGATACAACATCCTTGTTCCCACGGGAAAGCTGGTCGGCGGAAGCTTCAAGTCGACCCCGCTGTGCAGCAGCCCCGGCGAGCGAGGCTGCGTCATCAGCTGGACCAGCTTTCGCGACAGGAACCCGCCGCCGCAGGGCGCGATGTTCGGCATCGCCGACCAGCCCGGAATGACCGTTGCCTGCGTCAACCCAGCAATGCCGGGCTCGCGCTCATGGGAGCCGCTTAGCAGTTACTGGTACGCGCGGTCCGGAAACGCCGTTCCCGGCGGCCCGATCGCATGGTCGAGCGAAGGCCCGCCGCCGACGCCATACCTTCGCACCGACGGGTTGGTGTCGGGCAAATGCATCACCGATGGCAGTCGCGGCTATCTGTCGATCCGGACCAACCATGGCCCGGCCGACAGGCGCACCGACCACATCGGCGGCGAAATTGCGGTGTTCGGCATGTTCCTGCCCGGCTGGGGCATGCACTTGTCCGATATTCCCGAGGCGCAGGGCGATTTGATTCGCGCGGTGTCGGTCAGTCTTCGAGCTGGAACAGCTGCTCGACGGGTACGCTGAACGCGCGAGCAAGCTTCAACGCAACGACGGTGGAGGGAATGAACACGCGATTTTCGACCGTGTTGATGGTCTTGCGACTGACCCCGACGATCGCTGCCAGCTCGGCCTGTGTCCAGCCGCGCTCGTCGCGCAATTCGCGCAGCCGGTTGGCGAGGCCTTCAGCCATCGCGGTGGGCAGTGCGCTCGAGCATTCCGAAGCGGATCAGCGCCGAGCCGAGGCCCAGCGAGAGGATGATGTGGATTGCCTCACGCGCGGTGACCGGTTCGAACTGGTTGAGGAAATAAAGCAGCATTCCGGCGAGCATTGCGAAAATGAAGCCGAACGTCATGCCGCTCGCCCGGTTCGCTCGCGTGCTTTCGTCATCGATCAACGAGCGGACTTCCTTGCTTTGGAGCCAGAAGCCGTGAGTCGTCAGCGCCAGAAGCATGACCGACGACAGAACGAGCCAGGCGCCGATCTTCACATGATCGACCGGCCGGCCTTCGAGAGCATCGCCGGTAAAGAAGCTTGCCTGCTGGCCGATGTAAATAACCGCCAGGAACGGCAGCATTCGTGCCCGTTTGCGGCTCAGCCGCTCGGCCTTTTCAACGTTCGAAATCTCGACCATCGGATTGCCTCCCTTGTAACCTATAGGTGATAAGTAACGCGAAGGTTACATCGCTGTCAAGCGGGTTTCCGTTCAGTCCGCCAGTGGTTAGTGGGGGCGCGATGAGCGCTTCCCCTTTCGACATCCCCTATCGGGGCGGATTCGTCGGCGGCGAGCATCGCTTCGCGCTGACCGTCTATTTCGAGGACACGGACGCCTATGGCATTGTCTATTATGCCAATTATCTTAAATATATTGAGCGGGCACGGTCCGACATGCTGCGTTGCGTCGGGATCGATCAAGGGGACGAGCTCGGCTCCAGCGGAAGCGCTTACGCAGTGGTCGAAGTTGCAATTCGCTACCATCGGCCCGCAAGGCTTGGCGACGAGCTGCTGGTCGTCAGCACCGTCCCGCAGGTGCTTGCGTCTTCGGTCCGTATTCAGCAGCGAGTCATGCGTGGAGCCGAACTGTTGACCCAGGCCGAGGTCACCGCAGCTTTCCTTGACGGGGAAGGGCGGCCACGACGACAGCCAAAAGACTGGGTCGAAAAATTCAAGCAGATCAGCACTCGGGAATCATGACCAAAGCCATTTTCACAATCCTCGTCGGAACGGCGATCGCGCTTTGCGGCAGTGCCGCCGCCGCGCAGGACCAAAACGCGGCGCAGGACCAGGGCGCGGCGCACGAACGGGGCGCGGCGACGGTCATCGCGGTCCCGCCGCTGACCACGCCGGACACGGGCGCCAAGGGTAACGAGCTTCTTGCGCTTGGCTGGGACGCCACCCAGCTGATCGCCGCCGACTTGCGTCAGACCGCGGAGCTGGTCCCACTTCCGCCAAAACAGAAGGATTATTATTCCTTCCCCGAGGTGACTGCACCGAACTTTCCAAAATGGCGGGGCGCTGGCGCCAAGGCACTGGTCACGGGCTTTGTTCAGTCGCGTCCCGACGGACGCCTGACCTTCGGTTGCTACGTTTACGACGTAGAGCAGGGCCGTGAGCTCGGCCGCAAGGGGTTCGTCGTCAGCAAGAACGACTGGCGCCGCGCCGCGCACAAATGTTCGGGCCTCGCCTATCGCGGAGCAGTCGGGGCTCCGGGCGTATTCGACACCCGCATCGCCTATGTCGCCGAAAGCGGTGCCGGAACCGGGCTGGTGAAGCGCGTCGCGGTCATGGACAGCGATGGCACCAATCATCGCTACGTTACCGCCGGCGACACGATCGTCCTCACCCCCCGGCTGTCGCCAGGAGCGGACAAGGTGGCGTTCGTCAGCTACGTCGGGGGAGTTCCCCAGATCCGCATTGCCGATGTCGCAAGCGGTGACCAACGCCCGCTGATCGCCAATGAACTGGTGACATTCGCGCCGCGGTTTTCGCCCGATGGAAACCGGATTGCATTTTCGATGATGCAGGGCACCAACAGTGACATTTATCTCATCAGCTCCGGCGGTGGCATGCCGCAACGGCTGACCACCTCGCCGGGCATCGACACCGATGCCAGCTTTTCACCCGACGGGTCGAAAATCGTGTTCGAGAGCGACCGCAGCGGATCGCAGCAAATCTATGTGATGAACGCCGATGGGTCAGACCAGCGGCGGCTGACCTTTGGCGCTGGCGGAAGCTATGCCGCGCCCGACTGGAGCCCCGACGGCAAATGGATCGCCTTTACCCAGCGTTCGGGCGGCGCCCGGCGAATTGGCGTCATCGCGGCCGACGGCAGCGGCGAGAAGCTGCTGACCAGCGGACCCGGTGACGAAGGCCCGAGCTGGGCGGCAAGCAGCCGTGAGCTGCTGTTCCAGCGCGCCGATGCAGCCGGGCGGAGCGCCGTTTATCGTGAGTCGCTAGACGGGGGCGAGCCCCGTCAAATCAGCATTCCGCAGGGCGGATCCGATCCCGACTGGTCAGGAGTGATGGATTGATGGCGCCCCGGCTTTTGCGCTTTGCACTGCTTGCGGCACTTGGTAGCGCGGCAATTGCGCAGCCGCGTCCGCAGGCCCCGTCGATCAGTGGCATCGACCTGTTGCGGTCCGATTTCGCGGCACGGTCGGGCGGCGCGACGATTTATTTCCAAGGCGGATCGAACGGGCTCAGCGCCCAGGCCCGGCAAGTCCTTGCAGCGCAGGCGCTGTGGATCCGCCAGCATCCTGAAGTCGTCGTGCGCGTCGAAGGCAATGCCGACGGCAGCGACACCCGCGATCATGCGCTCGCAGTCGGCGCTCGAAGGGCGCAGGAAGTGCGCAATTATCTCGTGCTTCTTGGAGTTCCGACGGCGCAGGTTTCGGCGATGAGCTGGGGCAAGGAGCATCCCGGCCCCGGCCGGACCACCACCATCCTGGTCCGTTAGGCGATCAGGCGGCGCGGCGCTGGTAGCCGGACTCCGCAAGCCACGAGCGCGCTTGCCGCTGTGCTTCAGC
>JBDSSR010000142.1:0-3990 GCA_039928675.1 Sphingomicrobium sp.
GGCGAATTCATCGCAATAATGGCCCGCGATCCATCGCGATTCGGGGTCCGGGAGCGGAATCACCGGCAGCTGGACGACGGCGGCTCGATCGATCAGCCGGTCGAACACCTTGAGCTCGAGGGGATGCACCACGTCCTCGGCGTCGTGAAGCACCACCGCCTTGGCGGCGCGGTGACGAAGCGTCTCGTGGACGATCAAGGCGTCGTACAGATGGTTGAGGCAGTCGGCCTTGGTGGTCGGGCCGTCAGCGTCGATTTCGACTGGTTCGATGCGCACGTGGGCGACGCTTGCAATTGCCGCCAGGGTTGCGGGATCGTTGCGGTAATAGCCGACAAATATCCGATAGTCGGGATGGTCGAACCGCTGAATCGCTGCGCTCAGCATCGCGCCGATGACCGCCGATTCGTCCCAGGCGGGCACGAGGACCGCGAGGAAGCCGGGGTTCTCGGCATTGGGCAGCTGGCTTGCAAAGCTGCGCGGATAGCGGGTGTAGACGCCGAAGGCGCGCCAGAATGCACGCCCGATATAGATCAAGTCGACCAGGACGTCGTTGATCGAAAACAACAGGAAGCCGACGCCGGCAAACAGCGCCAGCTCCGCCGCGGTACGGCCAAGCACGTCAGAAATAGCCATCGAGCGGCCGTGCGGCCTAGGTCAGGCGATTGTGAAAATGAGCAGTCGGTTGATCCATACAGCCTCCCCTGGCAGCGAATCACAAAACCGAGCGCGACGAATTTTGCATAAGCATGGTGAAACAACAAGTTGCGGTGTCAGCGCAGGCCGGAACGCGCCCGAACGGCTGGCGGGAAAGCTTCGCGCGCGCTAGCCAAGCCGTCGTGAAAGCACTGCTCGCCTTGTCGATTGCCGCCGCCGCAGCCGGGACACCGTGTTGGGCAGTACCGGTGGCCGCCGCCCCGCCCCGCGGAGCGGTGCTTGTCGCCCTCGGAGCCTGGGCAGCGATCGACCGCGGTCCGGTGTGCGAAGCCTTGTCCCGCTCGTCGCGCGCTGCTGCTCGCGGCCAGCCCCAGGCGGTCGCCGGCTTCACCTTCGCAGCCGATGGGAGCCGCTGGGCCGAGTTTCATGCCCGGCTGAGCCGCCCGGCCCGTGCCGGGTCGAGCGTTATCCTGAAGGTCGGCGGACAGCCGTTCCTGCTGGTCTCGCGCGGCGCCTGGGCATGGAGCAGCGGCCCAGGCCAGGACCAGGCGCTGACAGCGGCGCTTCGAACCGGTGGGGAGATGCGGATCGAAACGCGGGATTTGGGCGGCGCGCGGTTAGTCGATACCTATCGCCTCGACGGCGCGCCGACCGCAATCGATGCGGCGGCCGCTCGCTGCGCGCTTCGCGGTGCTGGCAAAATCCCCTGAACCGACCTAGATAGTCGCTTCGCCATGAGTGCCGATACCGATCTGATGCCCATTGCGGGTCGCCAGGATGTCGTGGCTGTCCCGCGTGCGATGCTTGCCCGCGCCGACGGGCGGGTCGAACTGATCGGCCTGACCCGGGATCAGATCCGCGCCGCGCTCGAGGCCGGTGGGCTCAATCCAGGCCAGGCCAAGCTTCGCGGCAAACAGATCTGGCACTGGATCTACAACCGCGGCGTTTCCGATTTCGAAGCGATGAGCGACATCGCCAAGCCCCAGCGGCCATGGTTCGCCGAGCGCTTCGTTATCTCGCGGCCCGAAGTGGTCGAGGCCCAGGTTTCAACCGACGGCACGCGCAAGTGGCTTCTGACGACTCATGACGGCCATGAATTCGAAATGGTCTTCATTCCAGACTCCGATCGCGGGACGCTGTGCGTTTCGAGCCAGGTCGGCTGCACGCTCAATTGCCGCTTCTGCCATACCGGGACCATGGCGCTGGTCCGCAACCTCGATCCGGGCGAGATCGTCGGCCAGGTCATGCTTGCCCGCGATGCGCTTGGCGAATGGCCGGGGCCGGGCGACCAGCAGGATGGCGGCTACAACGCCGAAGGCCGGATGCTGACCAACATCGTGATGATGGGCATGGGCGAACCGTTGTACAATTTCGACAATGTCCGCGATGCATTGAAGATTGTCATGGACGGTGACGGGCTTGGTCTGTCGCGGCGGCGAATTACACTGTCGACGAGTGGCGTTGTTCCGATGATGGCCCGTGCCGGCGCGGAGATTGGAGTCAATCTCGCCGTATCCCTGCACGCCGTGACCAAGGCGGTGCGCGACGAGATCGTGCCGCTTAATCGCAAATATGGGATTGAGCAGTTGCTCGAGGCCTGCGCCGCCTATCCCGGAGCGAACAATGCGCGGCGCATTACCTTCGAATATGTGATGCTGAAGGACAAAAACGACAGCGATGACGACGCCCGCGAACTGGTCCGGCTGATCCGCCACTACCGGCTTCCGGCAAAGGTCAATCTGATCCCGTTCAATCCGTGGGCGGGAGCGGCCTACGAATGTTCAACCGAGGAGCGAATCCGGTCGTTCAGCAACATCATATTCGAGGCCGGAATTTCCGCCCCGGTTCGCACTCCGCGAGGCCGCGATATCGACGCAGCTTGCGGACAGCTCAAGACAACAGCAGAGCGCCGGCGCAAGGCGCCGGTGGAAGCTGCTTGAGGGGGCCAGCGTGTCGCTGATCGGACGGCTGGTCGACGGGCTGCTCCCAACCGGCAGCCTGACTCTCAAACGGCCGGGCAAGCCGGCGGCCACCTATGGCCGCGGCGGTGGACGGCACCTCACGGTCCGCTTCAACGATCGCCGGGTCGCGTTCGATATCGTCCGCAATCCCCAGCTTGGCCTCGGCGAAGCCTTTATGGATGGTCGGCTGGTCATCGAGGATGGGACTATCCTCGACCTGCTCGAACTGATCGTCGGCGCCAATCGCTGGGAAGCCGGGGGCAGCAGCGGCAAGGTGCTGGAGCGCGTCAGCGGACGACTGAAGCGGCTGATGTCGCGCAACACGTTGACGCGCGCGCGCCGCAACGTCGCTCACCACTACGACCTCAAGGACGAGCTCTACGAACTGTTTCTCGATGCCGACAAGCAATATAGCTGCGCCTATTTCACCAGCCCGGGCAACAGCCTGGAACAGGCGCAGGCCGACAAAAAGGCGCATATCGCCGCCAAGCTGGCGCTCGAACCCGGGCAACGCGTACTCGATATCGGCTGTGGCTGGGGCGGAATGGCACTCTACCTTCACCGAGTGGCGCAAGTCGATGTTTTGGGGGTCACGCTTTCGGAGCATCAGCTTAAGATCTCTCGTCAGCGCGCCGCCGACGCCGGGGTCGCGGCCCACGTCAAGTTCGAGCTGATCGATTATCGCCTGCTCGACGAGCAGTTCGACCGGATCGTTTCGGTCGGCATGTTCGAACATGTCGGAGCGCGTCATTACGACGAATTTTTTGCGAAATGCCGGACGCTTCTGAAGCCCGACGGAGTGATGCTGCTGCACACCATCGGCGTGTTCGGGCAAGCTCCGCCCAGGCCCGACCCGTTCACTGACAAGTGGGTCTTCCCGGGATACCATTTGCCGTCGCTAAGCCAGATGTCGGCCGCTTCCGAAAAGGCGCGGCTGATTTCCAGCGACGTCGAAACGCTTCGCCTTCACTATGCACTGACGCTCCGCCAATGGCTCGATCGGGCAATCGCGGCGCGCCCGCAGATCGAAGCGATGTACGATGCGCGGTTCTTCCGCATGTGGGAATTCTATCTGGCTGGCGGAATTGTGATGTTCGACAGCGGCGCGGCCTGCAATTTCCAGGTCCAGTTGATTCGCGACCGTCTCGCCTTGCCGATCACCCGGGAATATATGGCCGACGCCGAAGCTCGGTATCGGGCGGCCGATGCGAAACCGGCGCCGGCGGCCAAGCCGCGCGGCGCCGGTCGAAAGGCTCCGTCCAAAGCCGCGAACGGCTAGACGCGGTCAGCTCTTACGCTGGGACCGCAGTTGCTGCCGCTCCTGCGGGGTAAGCTGACCGTCATGATTGGCGTCGGCGCGGTCGAAATGCTGGAG
>JBDSSR010000143.1:0-5450 GCA_039928675.1 Sphingomicrobium sp.
CAGCTGGCCCAGTCCGGCCTGGTCGAGCGGCTCGCCGCCAACGGTCGAAAACAGCGTTTCGGCCTGGTTGAGTAGGAACCGCCCGTCACCGTCGGCGCTTGCGATCAAGGCATCGCGCGCATCGGCCGTGACTGGCAACGACCGGCCTTCGAGGGCTTCCGCGCGGCGGATCAATTGTTCGAGCGCGTCATGGTCCAGCCGCCGGACAATCAGCACCTGGCAGCGCGACAGCAGTGCGGCGTTAAGCTCGAAGCTGGGATTTTCGGTGGTTGCCCCGACCAGCGTGACCGTGCCGGTTTCGACATAGGGCAGGAAGCCGTCCTGCTGGGCGCGATTGAAGCGATGGATTTCATCGACGAAGAGCAAGGTGTGCTGCCCGGCCCGCGCCGCGGTTTGTGCCTGCGCGAACAGCTTCTTGAGGTCGGCAACGCCCGAAAAGACCGCCGAGATTGCAACGAAGCGAAGCCCGACGGCGTCCGCCAGCAGCCGCGCGATGCTGGTCTTGCCGGTCCCTGGGGGTCCCCACAGGATCATCGACGACAGCCGGCCGGCAGCGACCATCCGGCCGATCGTTCCGTCCGCCCCCGTCAAATGGTCCTGGCCAACGACCTCGGCCAGCGCATTCGGGCGAAGCCGGTCGGCCAGCGGCCCGCCATCGCTGGAGACGGGCGAAGATGCGGCCCGCGAAAGGTCAGGAGAATCGTCGGCGAACAGGTCGGTCATGGTCCCGTGCGCATTTAGGGCGGCAACCGACAATTTGCACGCCAGCCCCTTGTCGTCGCATATTGAAAGATATATCTTAGATGCATCTAAGTAGGAGAGTATAAAAATGCACCATCGTCATCATCGCCGCGAGCGCGACTGCGGTCCGCCCTCAGGCTTCGCCGGCGGCTTTCCGCAAGCACTGTTCGCAACAATGCGCGGCGGACGCGGCTGGCACGGCAGCTGGGGCCCGTTCCAGTTCGATTTCGACGGCTCCGATGGACCCCGCGGGAGTGGCCGACGCCGGGGCCGCGGAAGGATGTTCGAAAGCGGCGAGCTTCGGCTCGTCCTGCTCAAGCTCATCGCCGACCAGCCGCGCCACGGCTACGATCTCATCCGCGCGGTGGAGGAGCTGACCGGCGGCGAATATGCGCCGAGCCCGGGGGTCGTTTACCCGACCCTCACCCTGCTCCAGGACATGGGGTTGATCGAGGAAGCGAAGGGCGAAGGCGCGCGCAAGCCGTTCCAGGTCACCGACGCCGGGACCGCCCATCTCGCCGAAAACCAGGCTGAGGCGGACGAACTCATCGCGCGACTGACCGGCCTCGCGCCAAGTGCCGAGGCCAGTGCCGGGCCGGCAATCGGCCGGGCGGTCCGCAACCTGATGACCGCGCTCAAGCATCGCGTCGGCCGCGACGGGATCGACGATGAGCTGCTCCACCAGGTCGCCGCGATTCTCGATGAGGCAGCCCAGCGGATCGAGCGCGTCAAATAGCGCCTAAAGGCCCGGCGACGTGCGCGCCTAGCGTCCCGTCATCCGTTCGAGCCGCTGGCGCTTGACGATGGCGTGGAGATAGGCGCGCACCACCGCCGAATTGATTCGGTCCCAGTCCATCGTCTCGGCCACCGCAAGCCCGGCCTTGCCATGCTTGCGGCGGATCGCGGGGTGTTTGCCATAGGCTTCGAGCGCGTCGGCGAATTCGTCGCTTTCGGTGCCGTCGACAAGCGTGCCGGTAACGCCGTCTTGAACGAGGTTGGTGCTTCCGCTTGCATCGGCGGCAAGGACCGGAGTGCCGCTCGCCATCGCTTCCAGAGTGACGTTGCCGAAGGCTTCGGTGATCGATGGATGGAGGAATACGTCCGCGCTCGCCACCGCCCGGGCAAGGTCGGCGCCGGTTATCTCGCCGGTGAAGATCGCGCTCGGAAGCTGCTGCTCGAACCACGGACGAGCGGGACCTTCGCCAACCACCAGGACTCGGAATTTTACGCCTCGCCCCTCGAGCGAATGGATTGCATCGGCAAATACGTCGAGGCCCTTTTCCATCACGATCCGGCCAAGGAAAATGATGACCATTTCGTCGTCGGCGATGCCGATCGACCGGCGCCATTCCATGTCGCGCCGCTCTGGATTGAACTGTTCCCGGTCGACCCCCCGGGTCCAGATCATGATGTCGCGGTTCATCCGCTGCGACCGCAGGATCGTGGCGGTCGATTCGGCCGGCGCCATGACCACTTCGCAGCGGTGGTAGAACCGGCGCATCGCAGCGCGAGCGAGCGGTTCCAGCGCTTGGAGATGATAATAAGCCAGATAGGTGTCGAACCGGGTGTGGACCGAAGCGACCACCGCGACCTGGTGATTGCGTGCCCAGCTGACCGCGCGATGACCAACGATATCGGGGCTGGAAACGTGGACGACGTTGGGATTGAACGCTTCAAGGTCGCGCTTGACGTTTGCCGGAAGCCATAGCGGAACGCGATATTCCGGGCGGCGCGGCATCGGGAACGACGGGATGCTGACGAGGTCGCCGGTCGGCTCGAACGCCGGCGTTTCGACCGTTGGAGAATAGACGCGGACCTGGACGCCCTGGCGCAGCAGGTAGCCGACCAGGCGATTGAGCGCCTGGTTGGCGCCATCGCGCACATAATTGTAATTGCCCGAAAAGAGGGCGACGCGGAGATCGCTGGGTTTCACCTCGCGGCGATGTAGGGGTTATTTGTTGAGCGTCAAATCCGGCCTTGCTCCGATTGCCGATCGATCGACCCGGCTGTTCATTCTTGGCAGCCTGCCGGGCGAGCGGTCGCTGACCGAAGGCCGCTATTATGCCTTCCCGACCAACCAGTTCTGGCACCTCGTTGGCGGAGTCATCGGAAGCGACCTGCAATCGCTTGGCTACGACCAGCGGCTGGAGGCGCTTCGGGCGCGCCACATCGGCCTGTGGGACGTGGTCGGCGCCGCAAGCCGCGACGGCAGCCTGGATGCAGCCATCCGAAATCCGCGCCACAACGACCTCGCCGGGCTCAGCCGGGACTATCCCGAGCTCAAGGCAATCGCCTTCAACGGTGGGCGTGCCGCCCGTGACGGGGTTCGACTGCTTGCCGGAGCCCAGGGTATCGACCTCATCGCTTTGCCTTCGTCGAGCGCGGCCAACGCGCGAATGCCGCTGGCCGAAAAGTCCGCGATCTGGGCCGAGCTCAAGCGATTTCTCGACAGCTAGTCTTTCTCCCCACTTGCGCCGGGCAGCGAGCGCGGCATGATCCACTGATGGATTCCGTCGACGACGATCAGCAGGACATTGAAACCGACCCGCGCTTGTCGATGGTCGACGAGGCGCTTGTCGCCGGCACCATTGCCAACACCAACGGCCTGCTCGTGATCCTTGCCAAGCTGGTTGCACGCGGGGTGTTCGACCGCGCCGATCTCCAGTCCTTTTCGGACAGCTATTCCAAGCCGCTCGACCATGTCGGAATGCGCGAGAACGAGCTGGTCACGCAAATGCAGGACCAGATGGAATCGACGCTCGCCGAGTTGATGCGCTTCCTCAGCGAGCGGGGCGGCGAAGACTGATCTCTCGGTCAGGGGTCAAACGACGCCAGGATCGGACAGGGACCCGCCGATCCACTCCCGCATTCGCGTGCCAGGCGCCAAAGCGAATCGCGAGCCTGCTTCAGGTCCGCGATCCGCGCATCCAGCGCCTTCACTCGGGCCGTCGCGAGTTCACGCGCTCGCTGCCGGTCCTCGCTTGCGTCTAGGTCGAGCAATTCCTTGATCTCCTCAAGCGTGAAACCGGCCGCTTGAGCCTGCTTGATGAAGCGCAACCGGCGCAGGTCCTGCGAGCCGTAGCGTCGCATTCCATCCCCGCGCCCGGGCGTTTCGAGCAGCCCGCGCCGCTGGTAGAAGCGGACCGTTTCCACGCCGACGCCGCCCGCCGAAGCGAGCTTCCCGATCGATAATGATTGAACCGCTTGACTCTGTACCATGGTACGGATGCTATAGAGGTTCGGCCCGTCCCTCAAGGAGAATACAATGTCGGATATGTCGACCCATGCAGGAGCGGAGCGCACGGCCGTGCTGTACCGCATGGTCATGCCCGATCACACCTGCCCATGGGGGCTAAAGGCCAAGGCGCTGCTCGAAAGCGAGGGCTTCACAGTCGATGACCGCCATTTGACGACCCGGGCCGAAACCGACCGGTTCAAGGCCGAGCATGATGTTGCGACCACCCCGCAGACGTTCGTCGGCGGCAAGCGCATCGGCGGCTATGACGACCTCCGCCGTTTCCTCGGCAAACGCGTGACCGATCCACAGGCGCTCAGCTATCGCCCAGTCGTGGCCTTGTTCGGAATGACGGCCCTCATGGCACTCGCCGCAAGCGCCGCGGTCGACGGGACGGCACTGACGCTGCGCCCGGTCGAATGGTTCATCGCCATGTCGATGTGCGTGCTGGCAATGCTCAAGCTGCAGAATCTCGAGACCTTCTCGACGATGTTCCTCAATTACGACCTGCTTGCCCGGCGCTGGGTTCCGTACAGCTACATCTATCCGTTCGCCGAAGGGCTTGCCGGGCTGTTGATGCTATCGGGAATGCTGCTGTGGCTAGCGATCCCGACCGCCTTGTTCATCGGTACCATCGGTGCGGTGTCGGTGATCAAGGCCGTCTATGTCGACAAAAGGGAATTGAAATGCGCCTGCGTCGGCGGGTCGAGCAATGTCCCGCTCGGGTTCGTTTCTCTGACCGAAAACGTGATGATGGTCGGCATGGCGCTGTGGATGATCTGGCGGTGAGTCCAGAGGTCGCAGGGACGTCGCGTCCCAAGCCGGCGGAACGGTGGCATCCGTCCACCGTTCAGACTGTCGTCTGATGCGTTCATCCCCGCCTTTTTGGGCCGTTCGATCGGTCGTCGCGATGTTTATCGCGCTGATGTTGCTGTTCGCTCCGGCGCTCAGCGCCGCGCATGGCGCTCGCTCGGCAGCCGCCGGGCATGGCGCGACGATGTCCGTTGTCGGGCATGGCGCGACGATGCCAGTTTTCGGGCATGCCCCGACGATGGCAATCTCCGGACCCTGCCACATGCCGGCTCCGAACCCCGCCGACCAAGGCAAGGCAGCGGGCAAGAACTGCTGCGTTTCGATGTGCACCGCGGTCGCGCTGGCCCCCTGCGCACCCTATGACGCAGAACGGCTCGGCCAAACCCGCACAGCGGTCGCGGGGCCGTCTCGCCCTAGTCCCGGCTACCTCGCGGAAATCGCCACTCCACCTCCCCGGCAATCCTGAGACTCGGCAACAAACCAAAGTCCGTCTCAGGAGCCAATCCATGAAGTCCCAGTTATTTACGGCTGCAAGCGCGCTCGCGCTTGCAACCCTGTCCGCACCGGCGGGCGCCCAGAGCAGCATGCCCGGCATGACCATGCCGATGCCGGCCCAACCCGCCGCGAAAAAACCCGTCGCGAAAAAGACCGTCGCGAAAAA
>JBDSSR010000144.1:0-3854 GCA_039928675.1 Sphingomicrobium sp.
GCGTCCGCGGTTTCGGCAATGATCTCGGCGACTTCCAGCGCATGAAAATGCTCCGCCATTGTGCTACCAGATCGCGTCGGGATAGGTCCGCGGCAGATATTGCATGACCGCAATCAAATGGCCGAGGTGCTCGCTGTGGTGACCCCGCCGGCCGCCGAGGATCGGCCGCTGATCGGCCGGCAGGTCGAGCTTGGCCTCCGCCAGGATCGCCGACAGGATCGCGCGATATTCCGTTTCGAAAGCTCGCGGATCTGGCGCGATCCCGGCGTCTATTGCGGCCTGCAATCCATCGTCGACCTCGAACAGCTCGGGCACGAAGCGCCAGCACCAGTCGAGCCCCTCGGCCATTCGCCGGGCGCTTTCCTCGGTCCCGTCGCCAAGGCGGATCGCCCATTCCCGGGCAAGCTCGCGGTGATAGGCGATTTCCTTGACCACCTTGTGCGCGAATTCGGATAGTAACCGGTCACTCGACCCGGTCAGTCGCTGCAACAATAGGTGCTGCCAGGTCGAATAGAGCAAATGGCGCGCAATCGTTCGGGCGAAGTCGCCATTGGGCTGCTCGACCAGCAGGCAGTTGCGAAAATCGAGAACGTCGCGATGGAAGGCGAGACGGTCGGCGCCAGCGTCGCCTTCGCCGCCTGCTTCGCCGAGCAGCAGGGTCGCCTGCCCGACCAGGTCGAGCGCGAAATTGGCAAGGCTGATATCGATTTCCAGAACCGGCGCATTGCCGCACCAATCGCCCAGGCGCTGGCCAAGGATCAGCGCATCGTCGCCAAGGCGCAGCAGATAGTCGGTTCGAGGATCGACGGCGAGGGTCGCCATCAGATGTGCTTCACCTCATCGGGGATGTCGTAAAAGGTCGGGTGGCGATAGATTTTGCTTTCCGCCGGGTCGAACAGCTCGCCCGCCTGATCGGGGTCGGACGCGACGATTTGCGCCGACGGCACGACCCACAGGCTCACCCCTTCGCACCGCCGCGTATAGGTGTCGCGGGCGTGGGCGAGCGCGAGCTGCTGGTCAGGAGCATGAACGCTGCCAACGTGGCGATGGGCAAGACCGCCGCGCGCACGGACGAAGACTTCCCACAAAGGCCAGTCATTGCTCACGCCGCCAACCTGGAGCGCCGCTTGGTCTCGTGCGCAACCGCCGCCTCGCGCACCCATGCGCCATCGTCCCACGCATCGCGGCGGTCCTTCATCCGTTCCTTGGCAACCGGTCCTTCGCCGCGGACCACTGCGTAAAACTCCTCCCAGTCGATTTCGCCGAAATCATAACCATCCCTGGCGTCGTTCCACTTGAGCGCCGGGTCGGGGACGCGAAGCCCGAGGAACTCGGCCTGCGGCACCGTGATATCGACGAACTTCTGGCGAAGCTCGTCATTGGTTTCGCGCTTGATCCTCCAGCGCATCGACTGGGCGCTGTTGGGGCTGTTGTCGTCGGGCGGCCCGAACATCATCAGGCTTGGCCACCACCAGCGGTTGAGCGCATCCTGCGCCATCCGCTTCTGGTCTGCGGTTCCGTTGGCCATTGCGATCATGATTTCGAAGCCCTGGCGCTGGTGGAAGCTTTCCTCCTTGCACACTCGGACCATTGCTCTGGCGTAGGGCCCATAGGAGGCCCGTTGAAGCGGAACCTGGTTCATGATCGCGGCACCGTCGACCAGCCAGCCGATCGCTCCGATGTCGGCCCAGGTCAGCGTCGGATAATTGAAGATTGTCGAATATTTGGCTTTGCCCGAATGAAGCGCCTCGATCATTTGCTGGCGGCTCGTCCCGAGCGTTTCCGCGGCGCAATAGAGGTACAGGCCATGCCCGGCTTCGTCCTGGACCTTGGCCAGCAAAATTGCCTTGCGGCGAAGCGACGGCGCGCGGCTGATCCAATTGCCTTCGGGCAGCATTCCGACGATTTCGCTATGGGCATGCTGGCTGATCTGCCGAACCAGGGTCCGCCGATAGGCTTCCGGCATCCAGTCCCTGGGCTCGATGAAATCGTCGGCCGCAACCCGCGCTTCGAACGCCTCGAGCAACGCCGGGTCCTCGAGACCTTCGATTTTGGCGCCGTCGGGCCTTTCCGGTTTGTGAAGCTCAGTGGTATACATCACACCGATGTAGTCGGTGAAGCGCGAGGGTTCAAATTCGCACCGCCGGCCGATCGCGGAGATTGCGTCATTTTCCATTCACCCGGGCTTCAAACCGAGGCCTGCATAGCTCGCCGATGATCGTCGACCGACGCAGTTTCATTGCCGCAAGCGCCGTTTCGGCACTCGTCCCGAGCGGTGCAAATGCGGTGTCCGGCGCGTCGCTTCGGCCCGAAGACTTCGGCGCTCGCGGCGACGGCAAGACCAACGACACGCGTGCCTTTGTCGCGCTCGCTGCTGAAATTCAGCGCCGCGGCGGCGGTTCGATCTCGCTCGGCGCCCGCCGGACCTATATCGTCGGCGCTCAGGACCGAGGCGACGGACCATGGGGCTGGAACCCCTCGCCGATCATCAAGCTCGACCGGCTCGTCCTGCCGCTGCAGATTCTCGGCAATGGCGCGCGCCTTCGCGCACAGCCGGGATTGCGATTCGGAAGTTTCGATCTGCAATCCGGGAACGCCGTTTCCCACTCGATGCCCAACCATGAGCTCAGCGATCTTGCGAGCCCCTATCGCGCCATGATCTGGCTGAGCAATTGTTCCGCGCCGATCATCGTCCGCGACATTGAACTCGACGGCAATGCCGAACTGCTGACAATCGGCGGCCAATTCGGCGACAAGGGCTGGCAAATCCCTGCGACCGGACTTCTGCTTCGGCTGAATTCGCACTCCGAGACCATCGAAAACGTGCTCACTCACCACCACGCGCTTGACGGGGCGACGTTCGTCGGTCTGCCCGGCCGGAGCGCACGCAGCCGGGTCAGCGGGTTGGTCTCGCGATTCAATGGCCGCCAAGGCCTCAGCATCACTGGCGGGCAGGGCTATGATTTCGCCAATTGCGAATTCAGCCATACCGGCCGCGGCGCAATCCACAGCGCGCCAGGTGCTGGCGTAGATATCGAAGCGGAGGGAAGGCGAACCATTCGCGACCTCAGCTTCACCCGCTGCAAATTCGTCGACAACGCCGGCTGTGGAGTAGTTGCCGACAGCGGCGACAGCGACGGCGCCAGGTTTACCGACTGCACCTTTGTCGGCACCACAAGCTGGTCGGCGTGGCCCAGAAAGCCGCGCTTCAGCTTTGCCAATTGCACCTTCGTCGGGGCAGTGGCCCATGCCTTTGCCGATCCCGACCCGAGCCGGGCAGCGCACTTCACCGCGTGCCGCTTTACCGACGATCCAACGCTTTCGCCTACCGGCAAGGTCTTTTCGGGACGAGCGACCGGCGGGCCGATCGCCAACCTTGCGGTCAGCGACAACGTGACGTTCGACCGCTGCACGTTCGACCTCGTCGGCCTGGCCAAGCTTCCGACGAGTCAGCACGCGATCTATCGCGATTGTGTCATGCGCCAACGATCGTCCGGGCCGAGTTCGCCGCGGGGCACATATCTTGGACAATCGACGATCAGCGGAAACGTCAGCCTCGGCGGATCGATGGTCGAAGGCGACGTGGCGCTTAATGGCCGCCGGCTTGCCCGCGGTCGACAGGGGCGCTGAGAACGGCCTGAAGTGGCTTGCGGGAGCGCCCTTGAGCGCCGGTGCGCGTCTGCTATGGCCCTCAAATGTTGGCGAGTTCTCATCCACGGCAAGATGACCGCCTGGCCTCGCTCAAGCGCTATGAGATTCTCGATACTCCGCGTGAAGAGCAGTTCGACGACATCGTTTCGCTGGTTGCCGACCTTTGCGAAGCACCGGTCGCAGTGATCAATTTCATCGACTCC
>JBDSSR010000145.1:0-2777 GCA_039928675.1 Sphingomicrobium sp.
TTCACGCTGCGCCTCGATCCCGCCCGTCACCTCAAGCTGCGGCTGGCCTGTGCGGTCAACGGCAGCTCTGCTCAACAGCTGGTGACCGACGCGCTCGACCGGCTGCTCGAACAGATGCCGCAACTCGATGCAATGGCCCACTCGGCCCAACGCAAGGGATGACATGATGACCAAGGCCAATCGCTTCGGTTCCGCAATTTCGCTGGTCGCGCTGTCGGCGACGATCGCCGCCTGCGCCGCACCGCAGGTCCAGACCAGCGGACTTGGCGGTCGAACCGGGGACGATATCGGCCTTGCCACCCGCGCCGCGCTCGCGCTCCACAACAAGGATGTGCCGAACGCCATCCTCCTGGCCGAGCGGGCAGTCGCCAAAACCCCCGACGATGCGGGTTTTCGAACGCTTCTTGGCAATGCCTATTTCGCCGGCGGGCGTTTCCGCTCGGCCGAGTCCGCCTACAAGGACGCGCTGGCGCTTTACGCAAACCAGCCGCAAGCCGTGCTCAAACTGGTCCTGGCGCAGATCGCGCAAGGCAAGACTTTCGCAGCCTTCAATACGCTCCAGGCCGGGCGGACGGTTCTCCCGGCGGCCGACTTTGGGCTTGCAATGGCCCTTGCAGGCCATCCGGACGACGCCGTGGAAGTGCTCCAGACCGCCGCTCGCGAGACTGGGGCCGGGGCCCGGGTCCGCCAGAATCTCGCGCTTGCCTACGGCCTGACCGGTGACTGGGCGCAGGCGCGCACCGTTGCTGCACAGGACGTCCCGGGCAACCTCCTCGATGCTCGAATCCAACAGTGGATGCGGCTTGCCAAGCCGGTCAGCGCGGCGGACCAGGTCGCCTCGCTCGTCGGGGTCGTTCCAGCCGTCGGCGATACCGGCCAGCCGGTCCGCCTTGCACTGGCCTCGACCGACGGCCGCTTTGCCGAAGCAGTCTCGGTTCCAGCGTCTCCCAGGTCCGCCGCCCGCGCCGCGCCGTCGGCAATCGCGGCGGTCGCTCCGGTCGCTCCGGTCCAAGACCAGCCGCGCGCTGTGCCGCAGCAAGTCATGGCCGAGGCTTCACCGCCGCCGCCTCCGCCACCGTTCCCGCAATTTGCCGAAGCCGTTCCGCCGCTGCCCAAAGCTCCGATGTCCCGAGCCTCGATGGCTCGAACATCGACGCCGCGAGCTGCGATGGCGCGACCCGCAGCGGCAGCGCAGCTGACGCCGGTCACGACTGCCCTCCTGGCGGCCGCAGCGCACGTCCGTTCCGCGTTCAACGCCGTCCTGCCGCAATCCGCACCGGCCCTCGTGGCCAAGCGTTCCAAACCGGTGGCCCGGGTCCAGCAGGCGTCGGTCCGGCGCGGAAATTCGACTTCTGTCGTACAGCTTGGCGCCTACGCGTCGTCCGCCCGCGTTGCCGGTGCCTGGACTGATGCCGCGCGCAAATATGCTGCGCTTCGCCTCTATGTTCCGGTTAGCGCCCGGTTCGATAGCAGCCGGGGCACCGTCTACCGCCTGTCGGTCAAGGGATTTGCAAACGCCGACGAAGCCAAGACCCTGTGCGGAGCGCTTCATCGTTCGGGCGCAAGCTGCTTCGTTCGAAGCGTCGCCGGCGATGCTCCGGTGCAATACGCCGAGCGCTAGGCCGCGCCCGAAACCAGAAGCTCGAGGCAGGCCATTCGAACGGCCACGCCCATTTCGACCTGAAGAGTAATCAGCGAGCGCTCGGGATCGTCAGCGATCCTGTCTTCGATTTCGATCCCTCGGTTCATCGGGCCAGGATGCATGACAACCGCGCCTTGAGCCGCGGTTGCGAACCGCTCCGCGGTCAGGCCATGGCTTTGCAGATATTCGCCGGGCCTGTCGCCAAGGTCGGTATCGAGCCGCTCGCGCTGGACTCGCAGCATCATCACCACATCGGCCCCGGCAACCGCTTCGTCCACCGACAAAGCCGCAATTCCCTCCGGCATCAGGCCGGGCGGTCCGGCCAGGCGAAGCTCGGCACCCAGCCGGGGAAGGAGCTTGGCGTTGGAACGCGCCACCCGGCTGTGGCGAATATCGCCGCAAATCGCGACCTTCAGCCCGGCAATCCGTCCAAACCGGTGGCGGATGGTGGCGGCGTCGAGAAGAGCTTGGGTCGGATGCTCGTTGGTCCCGTCGCCGGCGTTGATGACCGGTGCATCGACGATCAGTGCAGTGGCTGCAGCAGCGCCATTTTCGCGGTGGCGGATGACCAGCGCGTCGGGCCGCATGGCATTGAGGGTCCGCGCCGTATCCTCCAGCGTTTCGCCCTTTTTCAACGAGCTGTGCTCGGTTGATAGCGAGACCGGGGCACCGCCGAGGCGATGGACCGCGGTCGAAAACGACATCGCGGTGCGCGTCGAGTTTTCATAAAAGAGATTGAAGACGATCTTGCCGGCAAGTGTCGTCGCGGTTCGTCCGGCGCGGTTCTCGCCAAACCAGAAATCGCCGCGATCGAGGATGTCGGCAATCTGGCCGTCACTCAGCGAATCGATTGAAAGAAGGTCCACGAGGCCTGCGCTTATTGCCCGGGCGGAAGATTGGCCAGCGCGTCGATCGCGCCCTGCAGGATATGGGCCGCTGCAAGCGCATCGATTTTCTCGGCCCGGCGAGCGCGGCTGACGTCGGCTTGGATCATCGCCCGCTCGACCGCCTGGGTCGACCAGCGCTCGTCCCACAGGAGCAGAGGCAAAGCGAGCGGTGCAAGGTTGCGGGCAAAGGCGCGGACCGACTGGGTGCGCGGCGAATCGCGCCCGTCCATGCTCAGTGGAAGGCCGAC
>JBDSSR010000146.1:0-3659 GCA_039928675.1 Sphingomicrobium sp.
GCCGAAACCGAAGCGAAGGCGGAGTAATTGAGCGCTTCGGACGACCGTGGTGAGCGCCGGATCGCGCTTGCCGCGGTCGCCGGCGCCCACGGCATCAATGGCGAGCTTCGGCTCAAACTGTTCAGCGCAGGCGCCGACAGCCTGTCGCGACACTCAACCGTCTATGTCGGCGGAACCGCAATGCGACTTATTTCGGCACGCGCGGGCGGTAAGACTGCGGTTGCGCGGATCGAGGGGGTTGCGGATCGCAGCTCGGCCGAAGCGCTTCGCGGCTTGGTGATCGAGGTAGATCGCGACTCTTTGCCCGCACTCGAAACCGGGGAATATTACCACGTCGACCTGATCGGCCTGCCCGCTTTCGATCGGTCCGGAGCGCAGCTCGGGACCGTCGTCGCAGTCGAGAATTTCGGCGCCGGCGACCTGCTCGAAATCGCCCTTGCCGACGGACGGCGTTCGCTGATCCCGTTCCGCCCGGGGATTGCCGACCTTGGCGAGGGACGCATCGTCCTCGACCCCGACTTCCTCGCCTAGCTGCCGGTTTCGGCCCGCTCCACTTTGGCTTCGCGCCAGCGCGGTTCGTGAGCGAAAAGGTCGTTGCGAATGGTCGTTGCGGCGACCCCGCCTTCGCCCATGGCGTGACTGATCTGGTCGAGACCATGAACGATGTCACCGGCGGCGTAGAGCCCGGCGACGCTGGTCCGCTGATGGTCGTCGCACAGATAGCAACCATCGTCGGCGAGCCTGGCACCGAGCATTTCGCCAAGCTGCGTGTGGGTGTCTGATCCGAGCGCCGGGTAAATACTGTCGAAGGCGTGGTGTCCTTGGGCTGTATCGATGACGATGCCCTCGTCGGTCATCGCCACGCCCTGCGCCGGGCCGTCGATGCACGAGATGCCAGCGTCCTTCAGTCGGCGCTGATCTTCGGGGCCGAGGCTTAGCGCGGAATCCGGCGCGATCAGCGTCACGTCGGCGGTGTAGGTTCGGATGAATAAAGCTTCGGCCACCCCGTGGCTGCCGCTGCCAATCACTCCGACCTTCTTGTCGGTCACTTCAAAACCGTCGCAGATCGGGCAATAGCGAACCAGGCCCTTGGCAAGCGCCTCGTCGTGAAGCGCCTCGTCCATCTGCGGGCGGCGATTGGTTACGCCCGTCGCCATCAGGACGCTTCTGGCGATCGCCTTGCCTGACCCCCAGGTGGCGGTGAACAGGCCGTTTTCCCCGTCGCGCTCCAGCCTGGTGACGAACTCGGTCTCGATCCTGGCGCCATATTTGCGCGCCTGTTCGCGCATCCGCTCAAGCAATTCGGTGCCCTTGATGCCGTCGGGATAGCCGGCGTGATTGCGCGTACAGGGAATCCAGCTCGCCCGGCTTTTGCCGCCGTCGACGACCAGAATGTCCATGTGGAAACGGGCGAGATAGATCGCCGCGGTGAGGCCTGCCGGCCCGCCGCCAACGATCAGGCAGTCTAGAATAGCGTCATCCATGATGCGGCCCTAATGGATTGCCGCGGTTGCGGTTCCGCACTAGCCCCAAAGGCCATGTCGTTTCGCGCTTCGGTCCTGACGCTTTACCCCGAGATGTTCCCGGGTCCGCTCGGGACCAGTCTTGCCGGGCGCGCGCTCGATGCGGGCCTGTGGAACCTTCACACCGCCAACATCCGCGACTTTGCAACCGACAGGCACCGGAGCGTCGATGACACCCCGGCCGGCGGCGGTGCGGGAATGGTGCTCAGGCCCGACGTGCTCGCCGCGGCGATCGACAGCGTCGCTGATGCCAATGAGCCTCGGCGACCGATCCTTGCGCTCACTCCGCGCGGAGCACCGCTCACGCAACACCGAGTGCGCGAGCTTGCGGCGGGCGAGGGGGTCATCCTGCTGTGCGGCCGCTTCGAGGGTTTCGACGAGCGAATCTTCGAGGCGCGGTCGGTCGAGGCGGTGTCGGTCGGCGACTATGTGCTGTCGGGCGGCGAGATTGGCGCGATGGTCATCCTCGACGCTTGCGTGAGGCTGCTTCCCGGGGTAATGGGCGCGGCCTCCAGCGGAGAGGAAGAGAGCTTCAACGAGGGGCTTCTCGAATATCCGCACTACACCCGACCAGTAACATGGGAAGGGCGCACGATCCCCGAAGTGCTGCGGTCGGGGGATCATGCGAAGATCGCGTCATGGCGACATGCCCAGGCGATCAACGACACACGGCTAAGGCGGCCGGACCTGATCGAGCGCCATGGGGGCGCATCGCAGGCACCGCCCTCTGGTGCGCGGCAACGAGATACGAAGGCGTAAATTGACATGAACCTGATCCAGACCCTCGAGCGCGAAGCCATTGACGCGCTCACCGCCGACAAGCCCATCCCCGAATTCCGCCCTGGCGACACGCTTCGGGTCGGCGTCAAGGTGATCGAAGGCGAACGCGCCCGCGTGCAGAATTTCGAAGGCGTGTGCATCGCCCGTTCCAACAAGGGCGTGGGATCGAGCTTCACGGTCCGCAAGATCAGCTTCGGCGAGGGCGTCGAGCGCGTCTTTCCGCTTTATTCGCCGATCATCGACAATATCCACGTCGTTCGCCGCGGCGCAGTCCGCCGCGCCAAGCTCTATTATCTGCGCGGGCGCACCGGCAAGTCGGCGCGGATCGCTGAACGCCGGGTGCATCGCGAGGCTCCCGCCGCGGCTGCTGCCGTGCCGCCGACCAAGTCCGAGGGCTAACCAGCAGTCGCGTAGTTGGGCGGTGCCGGGGTTTCTTCCCGGGCTGCTCGTCGTGCCAGTCGTGCGAGCACGGTCCACCGCCCTCTTTCCAATCGCGATGCGATGGGCGATGAAAGCCCGCCGGCCAGCCCGGTGACCCTTTCTCGTTCGAAAGATCACGCCCGTGCGCATTGCTCATCTTCTTGCCGCCGCAGCCGTCCTTGCCCCCGCCGCAGCGACGGCCCAGATCCCGGTTCCCGCAGGAGTCGCGCAACAGCCGGCGCTGACGGTCGAGCGCGTTTTCGAAAGCCCGGCGCTTAACGGAACCGTTCCCCGATCGGCCAAATTGTCGCCCGACGGCCGCTATCTGGCAGTGCTTCGCAACCGCACCACCGATCTCCAGCGCTACGACTTGTGGGCGTTTGACCGTGACACTGGCCAGTGGCGAATGCTGGTCGATTCCGAAAAGCTCGGCAGCAACCAGGCGATGTCCGAAGCCGAGAAGATGCAGCGCGAACGCAAGGGCACGGTCAGCCTCAAGGGCATCGTCACCTACAATTGGTCGTCGGACGGAAAGTCGATCCTCGTTCCGCTGGACGGCGTCCTCTATCTTGCCGGGATCGACGGTTCGGTCAAAGCCGCGAGCGGGACCGGCAAGGGCGAAATGCTCAATTCGGTGTTGAGCGAGACGGGCAAATATTTGTCCTTCGTCCGCAACAACCGGCTGTGGGTTGGGCCCGTCGGGAGCCCGGTGAAGCCGGTCACGCCTGTGGAAGGTTCGCTGGTCCACTGGGGCGAAGCGGAATTCATTGCCCAGGAAGAGCTCGACCGCATCACCGGCTATTGGTGGTCGCCCAAGGATAACCGCATCGCCGTCGAGCGATTCGACGAAAAGCCCGTCGACGTCCTCACGCGCGCCGCCATCGGCGCGGAAGGGACCAAGACCTTCGAGCAGCGTTATCCGGCCGCGGGCAGGGA
>JBDSSR010000147.1:0-4556 GCA_039928675.1 Sphingomicrobium sp.
CGGTGCGTTATATTCGTTCCACTTCATGATGTAGCGGAAGTCGCCGATCCCGCTTGCCGCCAAAGTCTTGATCGGCCCGGCGGAAATGGCGTTGACCCGGATCCCCTCGGGGCCAAGGTCGGCGGCAAGATATTTGACGCTCGCTTCGAGGCCGGCCTTAGCAACGCCCATGACATTGTAATGGGGGATGACCTTTTCCGCGCCGTAATAGGTCAGCGTCAAGATCGAACCGCCGGGGCTCATCAGCGCCCGGGCGCGCTGGGCGACAGCGACAAAGCTGTAGACCGAGATGTTCATGGTCATCAGGAAATTGTCCATCGAGGTCTCGACGAACTTCCCGCGAAGCTCATTCTTGTCCGAAAAGCCGATGGCGTGGACGACGAAGTCGAGGCCGCCCCAGCGCTCCTTCAGCCGATCGAACGCGCTGTCCAGCGCGCGCATGTCCGAGACATCGCAGTCGACCAGGAAATCCGACCCAAGCTCCTCGGCCAGCGGCCGCACCCGCTTCTCGATCGCTTCGCCCTGGTAGGAAAATGCCAGCTCGGCGCCCTGCTGGCCAAGCGATCGGGCGATCCCCCAGGCCAGCGAGCGATCGTTGGCGAGGCCCATGATCAGCCCGCGCTTGCCGTGCATCAGTCCCGTCAAACTAGCTGCCCCTTCGTCTGAACTTCCACCGGCACATCCTCCCCGGGTTGCGGCTCCACCACTTCGAGCTGGTCGGTGTAGGGCCCGGTATAGATCTCGCCCTTTAGCGCCGCCGACCCGGATTCGGCCAGTGCCGCGTTGAGCTCGGCGCCGATCACCACGCCAAGCCCGACGACGAAGAAGAACAGCAAAGTGATCATGACTCCCGCAAGGCTGCCATAGGTCAGGCTGTACCCGCCGAGCAGGCCGAGGATCATCGGCAGGATCTGGACTGTCGCAAGCCACCAGGTCGTGACGCACAGCGCGCCGGGCCATTTCCTGTAATCGCGCTTCCGATACCGCTTCGGAGTCAGCGCGAAGAACAGCAGGTAAAAGGTGACGAACAGCGTCACGCCCGGGATCAGGCGATAGATGCCGAGGGTCTGGCCAAGGCCCGATGCGAATGGAAGCCAGGCGGACACCGCGGCCTGTACCAGGCTCAGCGCGGCGCTCGCGGTGAAGGCGAGCATGAGCAGGATGACCGCGCCCAGAATCAACAGTATCGACCCGGCGCGATATTCCCAGAACGGCGCGCAGAACTTCACGCCATAGGCCCGCCGGAGGATGTCGCGGATTGTTTCGACGAAGCTGGTCGCGGTCCACAGGCCTACCAGCGCTCCAAGCCACAGCAAGGGCCCAGTTCGAACGTTGAGCACTTCGTTGATCGGCTCGGCCAGAGTGGTCGACACTTCGGGCGGAAGCCGGCGAAGGATGTTGAACACCGTCAGCTGGGCGTCCTGGCTCTGGCCGAAGATGTGCGCGACCGCGGCCGCGACGATAAAGAAGGGGAACAGAGCGACGATCGCGAGATAGGCGAGATTGCCAGCATGGATGAAGCCGTCGTTATAGACGCCGACGGCAACACGCTTGATGACTTCGAGCGCGGTCAGCCGTGGCTCAAGCTTTTTTTCGGCATCGGCGCCAAATGCGGCGCGCAGGCTTGCATGCCGCTTGCGCCTGGCCTCCGGCGACTGGGGGGACTGGTCTCTCATCTGCCGGTGCTAAATCCCGAATGCCGCCCGCGGGTTGCCGGCCGAGTCCCACTGTTCGGCGAACTGTTGCAATTGCTGGTCGTCCGCCGGAACGTCGATCGCGACCGTGACCAGCTGGTCGCCGCGCTTGCCGTCCTTGCCGGTAAAGCCCCGGCCCTTGAGACGAAGCACCTTACCCGACGATGTTCCCTTGGGAATGGTCAGCATCACCGGCCCTTCCGGCGTCGGCACCTTGATCTTGGCGCCAAGCACCGCTTCTTTGAGCGTGATCGGAAGTTCAAGCCGGATATTGCTCGCGTCGCGAATGAAATGGCGGTGCGGCGAAATTTCGATGGTGACGATCGCGTCCCCTCGTCCGCCCGGACCGTCCTGGCCCTTTGCGGCAAGGCGGATTTTGGTGCTGTCCTCAAGGCCCCGCGGCAGCTTGAGGTCGATCGTCTTGCCGTCGCCAAGCGTGATCCGCTGCGGCTTCAGCGCGACCGCATCCTCGAACGGGACGCGGAGGCGATAGGCGATGTCGGCTCCCTTTTGCGCTGGAGCGCGACCGCGGCGAAAGGCGCTGCCGAACGGGCTTCCACCGCCCCCGCGCCCCGCCTGGGCAGCAGTGAACAGCCCGTCGAACAGGTCGCTGAGGTCGGCGGGGTCGGCGCCGCCACCGAAATTGAAATTCTCGAACCCCGGCGGCGGTGCTCCGGCCCGCGCGCCGCCGCCGCCTTGCGACTGACCGCCGAAACCGGCTCCGAATGGCGACTTGGGGTTCCCCTCCTCGTCGATCTCGCCGCGGTCGTAGCGCGCGCGCTTGTCCTTGTCGGACAACAGGTCATAGGCGGAAGTGATCTCGCCGAAACGCTTGGCTGCGTCGGGCTTGTCCTGGTTGCGGTCGGGGTGAAGCTGCTTGGCGAGGCTGCGATACGCCTTCTTGATTTCGGGCTCGGTCGCGCCGCGTTTCAGACCCAAGCGTTGGTACAAATCCAGAGCCATGCTGCTCCCATGCCGGAACGATAACCGCCTGACCAGATGGGTTGCGAGGCGGCCTTGTCCAAGCCTAAGCGAACCGGACCATGACAAGCGACCCCTTCAGCCTGTTCGACGAGTGGTTTGATGAGGCGCGCGTGGCCGAGATCAACGACCCCGAGGCGATGGCACTGGCGACGGCCGGAGCGGACGGTCAGCCGTCGGTACGGATGGTGCTTTTGAAAGGCCACGGCCGCGACGGTTTCGTGTTTTACACCAACGCCGACAGCGACAAGGGTAGTCAGCTTGGCGCCAACCCCCGCGCCGCTTTGCTATTTCACTGGAAACCGCTTCGCCGGCAAATCCGAATCGAGGGTCCGGTCGAGGGAGTATCGGACGCCGAGGCGGATGCCTATTTCGCGTCCCGGGGCCGCGATTCGCAGCTCGGCGCATGGGCTTCGGACCAGTCGCGTGCGCTCGACAGCCGACGCCATTTCGAGGACCGCTTCGCGCAGGTGAAAGAGCGTTTTGAGGGCAAGGACGTGCCGCGCCCGACTTATTGGCGCGGATACCGGGTCATTCCCCAGCGCTTCGAATATTGGAGCGACCGCCCCTACCGGCTTCACCAACGGCGGCTGTTCACCCGCCAGGGTGATGGCTGGGCCGAGGGGTTGCTGTACCCGTGAGCGAAGCCCCGGCACGCCTTGACCAGCGCTCGACGCTGACCACCCGGGCGGCGGTCGCAAGCAGCGCGATGGCGCTCATTCTGATCGCGCTCAAGGGCTATGCCGCTGTCCAGACCTCGTCGATGGCAATGCTTGGCTCGCTTGCCGACAGCACGCTCGACCTCATCGCCAGCCTGGTCGTCCTGCTCGCAGTGCGGATAGCGGCGACCCCGGCCGATCGCGAGCACCGGTTCGGGCACGGCAAGGCCGAAGCGCTGGCTTCGCTGGTCCAGGTCGGCCTGATCAGTTTGTCGGCGCTGTTCATCGCGTTTCGAGCGGCGCAGCGGCTGGTCGGCGGCGCGCAGACCGCGCAGGCCGAGCTTGGCATCGGCGTGTCGGCGGTGGCGATTGCACTCACCGTCGTACTGATTTCATACCAGCGCCATGTCGTGCGCCGCACCGGCTCGCTGGCGATCAGCACCGACCGCCTCCACTATGCCTCCGACCTGATGCTCAACGGTTCGGTGATTGTCGCGCTGGCGCTCGACCAGATGGCCGGGCTGACCGGCGCCGACGCGGTGTTCGGAGTGCTGATCGCGCTGTGGCTGGTGTGGAGCGCATGGCGCGCTTCGGGAGCGGCGCTGAACCAGCTGATGGACCGCGAATGGCCCGACGAGCTTCGCCTTCGCTTTCTCGAAAGCTGCAAGGGCTATCCCGAGCTTGCCGGGCTCCACGACCTTCGCACGAGGAGCAGCGGAACGCACCATTTCGCCCAGTTCCACGTGTGGGTGCCGGCGCACTGGACGGTTCAGCAGGCCCACGACCAACTCGACCGGGTCGAAGAAGCGCTCCAGCAGGAATTCCCCGGAACCGAGATCCTGATCCACGTCGATCCCGAAGGTCAGACCGACCGTGAGACTCTTCTGCCGCAGGAAATCACCGAGCGCCCAATGAACGCAAACCAATGACTGCGAAAACGTGACCACTCTGCCCTTTTTCCAGGTCGATGCCTTCGCCGAGCGGCCGCTGACCGGTAATCCCGCCGCGGTCATGCCGCTCGACCGCTGGCTCGACGACCACCAGCTCCAGGCCATCGCCGCCGAGAACAACCTCAGCGAAACCGCGTTCACCATTCCGAGCGAGCGCGACGATTGCGACTATGAGCTGCGCTGGTTCACGCCGGTCAGCGAAGTCGAGCTGTGCGGCCATGCAACGCTCGCCGCCGGCCACGTCCTGGCCCACAGCGATCCGGTTCGCTTTT
>JBDSSR010000148.1:0-2781 GCA_039928675.1 Sphingomicrobium sp.
ACAATTATGCCTTTGCCGGAAGCGTCGGTCCGACGCTCTATTTTACCACCAACCAGGATGCGCCCAAGCTCAAGGTCGTCAGCATCGACTCCTCGGCCACGACGCCGGCATTCAAAACGGTCGTTCCAGAAGCCGAAGCGACGCTCGAAGGCGCCGAGTTGGTAGGCGGGCGGATCGCCGCGCGTTACCTCGCCGACGTCAAGAGCGAAGTGCGGGTTTACGGCCTCGACGGTGCGCTGGTGCGCAAGGTCGATTTGCCGGGGATCGGCTCGGTCAGTGGTTTCGACGGCGACAATGACGATCCGGAGACATTCTTCGCATTCACCAGCTTCAACCGGCCGACGACGGTCTATCGCTACAATGTCGCGACCGGCGAGGAGGCGCTTTGGGCCGCGCCCAAGGTGCCGTTCAACCCCGACGATTATTCGGTCGAACAGCGCTTCTATCTGTCAAAGGACGGCACCAGGGTGCCGATGTTCATCGTCCGCAAGCGTGGCAGCACCGGCCCAGCGCCGACGCTGCTTTACGCATATGGCGGGTTCGATATCGCGATTCCGCCGTCCTTTTCGGCGGCGCGGCTTGCCTGGCTGGAAAAGGGCGGAGTCTACGTCTCGGCCAACATCCGCGGCGGAAGCGAATATGGCCGCGCATGGCACGATGGCGGGCGGCTTGCCAACAAGCAGAACGTATTCGACGACTTCATCGCCGCGGGCGAATATCTGAAGGCCAATGGCATCACGTCGCCGCACGGTCTTGCGATCGAGGGCGGATCCAACGGCGGCCTGCTAATCGGGGCCGTGGTCAACCAGCGCCCCGATCTGTTCGACGCCGCGCATCCCGCCGTCGGAGTGATGGACATGCTTCGCTTCGACCGGTTCACCGAAGGCCATAGCTGGGTCGGCGATTACGGATATCCGAACAAGGAGGCCGATTTCCGGACGCTGCTGGCTTACTCGCCCTATCACAACGTCCGGGCCGGGGTTCACTACCCGCCGCTGATCGCGACCACCGCCGATACCGACGACCGCGTCGTGCCCGGCCACAGCTTCAAATATATCTCGGCGATGCAGGCTGCGGACCCGCAAGGCGCGCCCCATCTCATCCGCATCGAAACCCGCGCCGGCCACGGATCGGGCAAGCCGATCGCCAAGGTGATCGAGGAAAATGCCGACGTCATGGCCTTCCTCGGCCGCTTCACCGGGCTTGACCCCGCCGATTGAGCAGCCGCGACAAATAACAGCATTCCAGTAGCTTAACCGCAGCAAACAAAGGGTTCACAAGCGGTGCACAGCGGCTCGCCTAAAAAGCAGGCTGTTCGTCGTGCATTGGGCCGGCGATCGGTATCTACAGGGAGATTGGCCATGTCGGCTCTTCGGAATGTTCTGGCGGGCGGCGTCGTTGCCGCGGCGCTGATCAGTGCGGCGCCGGCCTCGGCGCAATTTTTCCCCGGTTCGGGCTATGGCAGCCCCTATGGCGGCGGCAACGTCGTTGGCCAGGTGATCGGTCAGGTCCTGTCCGGCGGGCTTGGCGGCGGGTTCGGTGGCAGCGGCTACGGCGGCTATGGCGGCGGCTACGGCAGCGGTTATGGCGGCGGCTACAGCGGCGGCTATGGCGTGAACAGCCAGGCCGCGGTCGGCCAGTGTGTTTCGGCCGTCCAGTCGCGGCTCAACAGCCGCAACGGCAGCTACGGCTATACCACCGGCTATTCGGGTGCCCGAGTGCTTGGCATCAGCCGGGTCGAACAGCGCAACGGCGGCGGACTGACCGTCCGCGGAGTCGCCAATAGCGGCCGTTCGGGCGTCTATGGCTACACCTATGGGGCCCAGGCTCCGGTCGACCTGACCTTCACCTGCCGCACCGATTTCCGCGGCTATGTGACCGATGTCGACGTCGACCGCGCCCAGTCGAATTATGGCCAGAGCTACCAGAGCTACGGCCAGAATTATGGCCAGAATTATGGTGGCCAGAACTACTACGGGCAGAATAGCTCGCCCTATGGCGCAAACAGCTACGGCAACGATTATTCGGCCTACGGCTACAGCCGCTACTAAGCGGCCTTAGTCTTCATGGAAGGGCGCTGGGTTCCGAGAAGGAGCCCGGCGCCCTTTTTGATTCGGGGAGCGGTCGTCCAAATGGCAGCTTTGGGTGGGAAGCTGCCATTGCTCCTAAGCGTCGTTGAACGTAAAACGCGTCACGATGAAGGCGCGACGGACACATATCGGCACCGCCGTATCGCTGTCCGTCTTCGTTTCGGTTATAGTAGCGGGGGCTACGGTAAGCGACTGGATTTCAAGGAGGTCACTGCTAACGACTGCGCTTTTGGCGGCTGCTGCGGCCAGCTTGCTGGGCTGCGCTTACTTTCTGCCCCGGTCAGTCGAATATGGGTTCAAGAGTCGTCGCAGCCGATAGAACTTGAATGTCCGCAATGGGTCGAAAGTTGCCATTAGCGCCTGGGCGGTTCTGCTTTACTGGACAGCTAATCGCTCCAACACTATCCGCCCGCCATGACGGTTCCCCACACGCAATCGATCCTCATCGTCGACTTCGGCAGCCAGGTGACCCAGCTCATCGCCCGGCGAATCCGCGAAGCCGGGGTCTATTCGGAAATCGCGCCGTTCAATGCCGCGCAGGAGGCGTTCGAGCGGCTCCAGCCCAGCGGCGTGATCTTTTCCGGCGGCCCGGCCTCGGTCACTGACGACGGCAGCCCGCGCGCGCCCCAGGCGATTTTCGACAGCGGCGTCCCGCTGCTCGGCATCTGTTATGGCCAGCAGACGCTTCACG
>JBDSSR010000149.1:0-21526 GCA_039928675.1 Sphingomicrobium sp.
GCGTCGGCCATCGCGATCAGCTCTACGGTATCGGCAAGCTCGCGCTCTATCGCTTCTGTCGCGCCAATCGCTTCTTCCAGCCGACGCCGCTCGCGCATCACCTCCTGGGCCGCCTTGGGATCGTCCCACAGGGTTGAATCTTCGACCTGCGCATTGAGCTCGTCGAGCCGCTTCAGCGCCCGGTCCCAGTCGAGAAAGCGGCGCAGCAATTGGGTCGCGGCATTGATCTGGTCGATATGTGCCTGCGCTTCAGCGCGCATGTGAAACTCCAATGGATGCCCCGGCCAAGGCCGGAGCCGGACTGCTACTGGACGGCGTTCTGCGTTGGCAAGGCAGCCGGCGGCTGTGTCGGCGGGCTTGAGTCTGACGGCGAAGCGGGTTGCGGGGTGGCGGCGGCTACGCGCCGCTTCTGGGCCTGCCGAGCCTGACCGGACGGTGGCGGCGCTTGCCTCGATTGACCCGACTGCGGGCCGTAGGGATCGCCCATCGCGCCATGAAAGGAACGGCGCGGCTCGGTCTCCGGCTGGAAGGCTTCCCAGATGACCGATGACTTGGGATCCTCGGTCGTCGGGAATACGCCGAATACGCGCTTGCCAGTGCCGCGATCGATCCGCACCCAATGAATTCCCGGCGGGGCGACGAACGGGGTCTTGGGCTGGTCCTTGAGCGCTTCGAGCGCCCACTCCTTCCAGATCGGCGCGGAAATCCGTCCGCCCTGGGCCCACCCGCCGAGCGGACGCGGCTGATCATAGCCAAGGTAGACGCCGGCAACGATGTCGGGAGTCCCGCCGACGAACCAGACGTTGGTCGGCCCGTTGGTCGTCCCGGTCTTGCCAAACAGCGGCCGGTTGAGATCGCGCAACACCGTCGCCGTGCCGCGCTGGATCACCCCTTCCATGATGTGCACCATCTGGAACGCGGCCATTGGATCAAGCAGCTGGCGAGTGCGGTTGGGCGGCCGCGGCATTGCCCCGCCATCCCAGTCGGGCGCGTTGCAGGTGGCCATCAGCGCGCAGCGGTTGTCGGTGCGGAATACCACCTTGCCATTGCGGTCCTCGACATAATCGATGGTGGTCGGTTTGACCGCCCGCCCCTGGTTGGCAAGGATTGCATAGGCATTGGTCAGGCGAAGCACCGTGGTGTCCCCGGCGCCAAGCGCGAACGACAGATAATTGCCGTAATCGCCCACTCCGAGCTTGCGCGCGGTGTCGGTGACCTTGGCCATTCCGACGGTCGAGGCGGCGCGCACCGTCATCAGGTTGCGCGATTGCTCGACTCCCCAGCGCATGGTCTTGGGTCCCGCATAGCTGCGGTCGAAATTGACGAAGCATTTGTTGCCGAGGCCAGCGCCCTGCCACACGCAAAACGGTGCGTCCTCCTCGATCGTTGCCGGAGTAAAGCCGTTTTCGAGAGTCGTCACATAGACAATCGGCTTGAACGCCGAGCCGGGCTGGCGAAGCGCCTGGGTTGCCCGATTGTAGCTCGAGCCGGTGACGTCGAACCCACCTTGCATCGCGAGAATTCGACCGGTGTGGACTTCCTCGGCAAGCATTCCGCCCGACACACGGGGCACCGAGCGAAGGGCATAAGTGCCCGGCGACGATTGCTTCACGATAACGACCATCCCCGGACGAAGAGCGTTGAAGGCCGAGCCGGCCTCCCCCCGAACCGGCATCGCCGCGCTCGACGCGGGCAGGGTTGCGGTCGACCCGTTGGTGAACCCGATCGTCGCCGCGCCGCTGCTTTTCGACAGCACCACCGCCTTGAGCCAGTCGGCAAAGCCGGTTCCGACATGAGCTCGGTCGAGTGCTGCTGCCCAGTCGCCGGCCGGGTCGACGCTGAGCTTGGTGTCGGCCCAGCTGCGCCCGCCGTCAAAGCGCACGAGTCCGTTGCGAAGTGCCTTGGCCGCGGAATCCTGGATTGAGGGGTCCATCGAGCTTCGCACCCATAGTCCGCCAGCGTAGAGGCTATTGGGGCCGTTGCTGTCATTTTCGCCGAACATCTTGATCAGCTCGCGGCGGACGTCTTCCATGAAATAGCCGCCCTGCTGCTTGAATTTCTCGCTGCTGCCGTAGCGGATTGCACCAAGCGGCACCGCCGCCGCGGACCGCCACTGGTCTTCGCTGATGAAGCCATTGCGTGACATTTCCCGAAGCACGTAATTGCGCCGGTCGAGCGCCTTCTGGGTCGCTCGGGTCGGGTCGTAATTGGCCGGGGCCTTGGGCAGAACCGCGAGATAGGCGGCCTCGGACAGGGACAGCTCGCCGACGTCCTTGTCGAAATAGGCGCGCGCCGCGGCCTGCACTCCATAGGCGTTGCGGCCCAGAAAAATGGAGTTGAGATAGAGTTCGAGGATCTGCTCCTTGCTCAGGGTCGATTCGAGCCGGAAGGCGAGGATCGCCTCGCGCGCCTTGCGGCCGATGTTGTAGCTGCTGTCACGAAGAAGATATTTGGCGACCTGCTGAGTGATCGTCGAGCCGCCCTTGGCACGGCCGCCGCCAGTCACGCTTTTTAACGAATAGTCGAGCACCGCTCCGGCCAGTCCGGTGAAATCGATGCCGTGATGGCTGAAGAAATCCTTGTCCTCCGCGGACAGGAACGCGTGAACGACGAGCGGTGGATATTCATCATAGCCAAGCTCGACCCGCCGTTCGCGAGCGAAGGTCTGTACCAGCGTTCCATCGTAACCGCGGACGTTGGTTGGAAGCGGCGGCTGATAGGCAAGCAGCGTCTGCGACGAGGGCAGGCCAGCCGCGAAATAGATCCACATCGCTGCGAACAAGGAGAAGCAGCCGAGCCCGGCCCACGTCGCCCATCGCACCCATTTGCGTCGCCACAAGGGGTCTAGCCGATCGTACACCCGGCCGTTGAAGGCAACCAGGTCAGGCAAGGGCAGATGGGGCACGGACAGGCGCTCGAACTTCATTGGCAGCGGCATCTAGCCTGTTCGGCCACCCGCTGGAAGCGGATAACCGCCAATGCTTCCGCCCGAAGCGGATAACGCTCAGCGCGTGCTGCGGGCGGCGACATCGGCCTCGATCGCCTGGGCAATCGCAAGCACGATAACCGCGCGATGCTCGGGCGAGCGAAGCAGCAGTTCGTCGTCGGCGTTGCTGAGGTAGCCGGCTTCAAATAGCACCGCCGGGGCATCGGCGCGACGAAGCACGTGGAATGCGGCGAAGCGGTGCGGTTCGGGGCGAAGCGCGAACCTGCCGGCTGATTTGTGAACCAGCCGTGCTGCCAGGTCGGCGGACGCGCTCATCTCGCTCTGCATCGCCAAATCGGACAGGATCGCATTAACCGACCCGTTGCCGCTGTCCGACGAAGATCCGCGATTTTCGATCGCTGCGAAGCGCGCCGCTTCGGCATCGGACGCGACATCGGACAACGAATAGATGCTTGCGCCGCGCGCCGCGGGGTTGGCGGCGCTGTCCATGTGAAGCGAGACGAACATCGCCGCGTCCAGCCGTCTGGCGACTGCGGCGCGCTGTTCAAGGTTGAGATAGCTGTCGTCGTCGCGCGACATCGCGACCCGGACCCTGCCCCGCTTGACCAGTTCGTCGCGAAGCTCGCGGGCAAGCGCAAGCGTCAGGTCCTTCTCGCGCACCTGACCCGAAACCGAGGTCGCCCCCGGGTCATGGCCGCCGTGGCCGGCGTCGATCACCACGATCGGCCGCCCGCGCGCCAAGGGGCTGGCATAGATGCGGTCGCTGACCGGCGCCGGAACAGTCACGGTGACACTCGCGTCGGGTGCGGCGGCGTCGCTTCGGACAAGAGTGAGGACGATTGCGGCGGCAACCGCCGCAAACCCCGCCGACCCGGCGATCACGTCGTTACTGCCCAGTTTCCTCCAGGGCATTGGATCTAGCGGGCGAGCGTTGCGGCGGCGCGGGCCCGTTCGGCCACTTCGTCGAGATTATCCTCCTGCCCGCGGTAGAGCCAGGTTCCGCCAACGCACAGTACGGCATCTAGGCCGAGCCATTCACCGGCATTGTCGGGACGAATCCCGCCGGTCGGGCAGAAGCGGGCGTTGAAGAACGGGGCGGCAAGTGCCTTGAGCGCTGCTATTCCGCCCGATGCCTCGGCCGGGAAGAATTTGAAGCGCTCAAGCCCGAGGTCGAGTCCGCGCATGATGTCGCCGGCCGTGGCCACTCCCGGCAGATAGGCAATTCCACTTTCGCGAACCGCAAGCGCAAGTGGCTCGGTGAGCCCCGGAGAAACGATGAACCGGCTTCCCGCTTCGATCGCCTGGCCGAGCTGGTCGAGGTTGAGCACTGTTCCGGCTCCGACGATTGCTCCCGGGACCCGGCTCATAACCCGGATGGCGTCAAGCGCTTGGGGCGTGCGAAGCGTGATCTCGAGCACTGGAAGCCCGGCGCCGACGAGGGTTTGCGCAAGCGCCGCCCAGTCCCCGTCGCCTTCCAGCACAAGCACCGGAATGACCGGAGCGCTGCGCATGATGGCATCGATGGTCGGTTTATCGGTCATGGATGCTCCCGTGCGAACGCCGCTGCCGCGCCATACAGGCCGGGCTGCGGATGGGTGATCAGCCGAACCGGCATTTCGTCCATTCGCCGTTCGAACCGGCCCTTGGCGATGAACCGGTCGCGAAAGCCCGACTGCGGCAGATAGTCGGCGATCCGAAGCCCCACTCCGCCGGCGATGACGACCGCCGAGGCGCCCTGGGCAAGCGCCATGTCGCCGGCGACCGCGCCCAATGACAGGCACAATCGGTCAAGCGCTGCAATAGCTAGGCTGTCCGTGCCTTCCAGCGCCGCGCCCCACAGCGCTTTTTCGTCGTGGAAGGTGAGGTCGCGGCCATCGATCGAGCCAAGCGCTTCGTAGATGTTCCACAGCCCCTGGCCCGAAGCCACGCGCTCGACTGAAATTCGGCGGAAGCTCCGGCGAAGGTGGTGAAGGATCTTGTCCTCGAGGCTGTCGAGGGGAGCGAAGTCGATATGCCCCCCTTCGGTCTCGATCACTTCATAGTGGTCCTTCTTGCGAAGCAGCGAGGCAACGCCAAGGCCGGTTCCTGGGCCGACGACACTGATCACGCCTTGCGCGGGCAAGGGCCGGTCGGGACCACAGATGTGCTGAAACTGGTCGTCGGGAAGCGTTGCAACGGCATAGCCGACCGCTCCGAAATCATTGACCACGACGTAGCGATCGACCCCCAGCCGCTGCTTGATCAGGGCCGGCCGGATGACCCACGGATTATTGGTCAGCTTGAGCACATCCCCGCCGGTCGGACCGGCGAAGGCAATCGCCAGTTCATTGGGCAGATCGACCCCCTGGCGCCTTCCGAATTCCTGCCAGGCGAGCTGGAAGCTGGCGTGCTCCACAGTCTTCAATGTCACCGGTTCGCCGAGGCTGGCCACCCGGCCTTCCGCGATTTCGGCCAATGCGAAACGCGCGTGCGTCCCGCCGACGTCCGCGACCGCGATTGTCCTCATGCGTTCTCCGCTTCCATTGCCGTCAGCATTGCCGATGCGCCACTTTCCGCATGATCGGCGTGAAGCCGCATTAGCGCAAATAGCTCCCGCCCTGTTCCAACCGGCGGCGGGGGCGAATTGGCCGAAGCGCGCGACGTGAGATCAACGCCGATCGCTTCAAGAACGCCGTTGACGGCGTCCAGCCGGATGGGATCGCCGTCGCGAACGCGGGCCAGCGGCCCGTCGGGAAGCGCTTCGGGCGAAACGTGGATCGCGGCGGGGACCTTCCCGCTCGCGCCAGACATTCGCCCGTCGGTGATGAGTGCGACCCTGAACCCGCGATCCTGGAGCACGCCGAGCGTCGGGGTCAGCTTGTGAAGCTCGGGCATGCCGTTGGCGCGCGGTCCCTGGAAGCGAACGACGACCGCAACATCGCGATCTAGTTCGCCCGCCTTGAACGCATCGAGGACCGCCTGCTGGTCAGAAAAGCAGCGGGCCGGAGCCTCGATCAGATAGCGTTCCTGGTCGACCGCGCTGGTCTTGAAGATCGCGCGTCCCAAATTGCCGGCGACGAGGCGCATTCCGCCGTCGGGAAGAAACGGATCGGTCGCCGGTCGAAGCATGTCGATGTCGGCGCTGTCTTCGGCCGGCTTCCAGATGAGCTCCGACCCGTGCAGCTCGGGGTTGCCGACCCAGGCATCGAAACTGTCGGCCCCGGCGGTCAGCGTATCGCGGTGGATGAGGCCCTCGCGGCCAAGCGTGTAGGCGACAAACGCCATCCCTCCGGCGTTATGGAAATCGTTCACGTCCCTTGAACCGTTGGGATAGACCCGGGCGATCAGCGGCACCGCGCTCGACAACTCAGTGAAGTCCTGCCAGTCGACGATGATACCCGCGGCCCGCGCGATTGCCGGGATATGGATCGCGTGGTTGGTCGAACCACCGGTCGCGACAAGCCCCGCAATGGCATTGACGATGGCCTTTTCATCGATGACTTCGCAAATCGGCCGCTGACCGCTCCGGGCGAGGTCGGCGAGGCGGTGAACCGCGGCCCGAGTCAGCGCCTGGCGAAGCGGAGTTCCGGGATTGACGAAGGCGGCGTTGGGGATGTGGAGCCCCATCAGCTCCATCATCATCTGGTTGCTATTGGCGGTTCCGTAAAAGGTGCAGGTGCCTGGCGAGTGATAGGATTCGCTCTCGGCCTTCAACAGCTCGTCCTTGCCGACTTTGCCTTCCGCATAAAGCTGGCGGACGCGTTGCTTTTCCTTGTTGGGAAGCCCCGACGGCATTGGCCCGCCGGGGACCAGAAGCATTGGCAAATGGCCGAAGCGAAGCGCTCCGATCAGCAATCCAGGCACGATCTTGTCGCAAATGCCGAGCAATGCGACGGCGTCGAACATGCCGTGACTGAGCGCAACCGCGGTGCTCATCGCGATCACGTCGCGGCTGAACAGCGACAGGTCCATGCCCGGCTGGCCCTGGGTCACGCCGTCGCACATCGCCGGAACGCCGCCCGCGACCTGCGCCGTTGCACCGGCCTCGCGCGCGAAAATCTTCATCTGCTCGGGGTAGCGAGCGTAGGGCTGATGCGCCGAAAGCATGTCGTTATAGGCGGTGACGATGCCGATATTGGGGCCGGCGAAATGGCTGATGGCCTCCTTGTCCTCGCCCGCGGCTGCAAAGCCGTGCGCGAAATTGCCGCAGCTCAGGCGCGGGCGACTGATCCCCTGCTCCTTTTGCTGCTCCATCAGGTCGAGATAGCGTCGGCGCGTGGGGCGCGAACGCTCGATGATCCGCTCGGTGACCGCGGCGATGGTCGGGTGAAGGCTCATGGCGCTGATGTGGGTTCCTGGCGCTATTCGTGCCAGCTGATGCCGTCGCGCTCGGCAAGCGCGATTGCCGCGGTCGGCCCCCAGGTCCCGGCCGGATAGGGTCGAGGCACCATTGCGCGATCGACCCAGGCAGCCCGAATCCGATCGACCCAGCTCCACTGCGCCTCGACTTCGTCGCGGCGGACGAACAGCGTTGGATCGCCTTCGATCAGGTCGAGCAGCAGGCGTTCGTAGGCGATCCGGCGGCGAAATTCGCTGAACGCATTGGCTAGCCCGATGTCGAGCGGGATTTCGCGCAGTCGAACGCCCTGGCGGTCGAGCCCGGGGGTCTTGGCCATCACATGAAGGCTGATGGTTTCGTGCGGTTGAACCCCGATGATCAGCTTGTTGGGCCGGGTCGTCGCGCCGCGCGAAGCGAAGATCGAATAGGGCACGTCGCGAAACTGGATATAGATCTCGGTATTGCGGGCGGGCATGTGCTTTCCGGTGCGAAGGTAGAATGGCACCCCCTTCCACCGCCAATTGTCGACATGCGCCCGGATCGCGACAAAGGTCTCGGTCTTGCTGTCGTGACCGATTTCATCGGCATAGCCGGCCACCGCCTGGCCATCGATCGCGCCTTTGCGATACTGGCCGATGACGGTGTTGGCTTCGACATCCGCCGAAGTGATCGGGCGCAAGGCGCGCAGCACCTTAACCTTTTCATCGCGCACCGCGGTCGCGTCAAAGTCCGCCGGCGGCTCCATCGCGACCAGCGCAAGCAGTTGCAGCATGTGGTTCTGAACCATGTCGCGAAGCGCGCCCGAGCCGTCATAATAATCGCCACGCCCTTCAAGCCCGATTTTTTCCGCGACGGTGATCTGGACGTGATCGATGTGAGCGCTGTTCCACAACGGCTCGAACATCGCATTGGCGAAGCGCAGCGCAAGCAGGTTCTGGACGGTTTCCTTGCCGAGATAGTGATCGATCCGGAAGGTTCGGTCCTCGGGGAAGGCCGAAGCCACCGCGTCGTTGATCTCGCGGCTGGATTCAAGGTCGCTTCCAAGCGGCTTTTCAAGCGCCATCCGGACTGTCGGGCAGGTCAGGCCGGCATTAGCGAGGCCGTCGATGGTCGGCTTGAACAACGACGGCGCGGTCGACAAGAAGATCGCCAGGCCGTGACATGGATCGCCAATGGTCCCGGCAAGCCGTTCAAATCCCGAAGGATCGTTGATGTCCAGCGGGACGTAGTGAATCCGCGACAGGAACCGCCCGGCAATGTCGTCCTTGTAGAAGCCATCGGGCACATGTTCGCGAAGCGCCTGGTCGGCCCGTTCGCGAAACTGGCTGTCGTCAAGGTCGGTCCGGGCGGTCCCGACGATCCGCAGGTCGTCCGGCAGGAGGCCGTCGCAATCGAGCCCGTAGAGCGACGGAAGAAGCATTCGCCGGGAAAGGTCCCCCGTCGCTCCGAACAAAAGTAGAGTGGAAATCTTCGCTGCCATCATCGCCTGCTACCGAGCGCGATAGCTCGCGCAAAGGGTGAATAGCTATTCTGCATCGCAATCACAGTCCGGTTGCCGCGAAAACATGCCCGTCGGGGTCGAGGTCGCGAAGGTCGCGGCCGCGGGTTTCCTTGCCGAACCAGGCGACCAGGACCAGCGCGACAAGGGTCGGAACGACGATGATCAGCGACACTATTGCCAGCTTTGGAACCAGCGCCAGGATCGCCAGCAACTGTGCGATCACGCCGCCGGCCTTGCTGCACGCCGCGACCATGCCGGTGGTCCGGCCGCGAATCCGCAACGGGAAGCTTTCGGCGGTAAACGGCAGTAGCATCGCGATCAGCGCGTTGGTGCCTACGATCAGCAGCGCGACTGCAAGCACCGGGCTGCCCGTACCCGCCAGTTCGAGCCGGAGGACTCCGAGCAGGCCAGCGATAGTCACTGCAATCGACGCCACGATCGCCCATTTGCTGCTCCATGCGCTGTACGCCAAAGCGACGATGAACACCGTCGGAAATGCGATCAGCGCCGATTGCGCAAGCAACCGCGATGAAGCCGCAACGCTGTGGCCCTGCGCCACCAGTTCCGCCGGAAGCCACAACAGAAGCCCGAAATTGATGAGGCCGAAGCATAGCGCTGCAAGGCACAGTGCGATCAGCTTTCCCAGGAACCTCGGCCCCGTCAAAGCGCCCGAAGGCCCATGGGTCCTGGCGACAACCTCGGCCCTGGTAACCGCCCGGGCCGTCGAGCCGAATCGTTCCATAACCCGCCGGGCTTCGGCGAGGCGACCGCGGGCAATCAGGAACCTCGCCGATTCGGGAAAGAATGCGCTCAAAGCGACAAGCGAAAGACCGGTTGGAAGGTTGAGCAACCACAGGATTCGCCAGCCGAACATCGGTTGCAGCCACGCGGAAAGCGCGCTTGCGGCGAAGTATCCGCCGACCGCGCCAAGCCCGCCGACCAGCACCAGGCTCCATCCGCGATGCTTGCTCGGCATCATTTCGGCAAGAAGGGCGTAGGTCACCGGAAGCATTCCACCGGCGGCGAGCCCCATCATGAAGCACATCGCGATATTCCACGCGAGCGACGGCATGGTACCGCAGACGGCGGTGCCGACGAACATCACCGCCGACAGCAGGATCGAGGCCTTGCGGCCGTAGATGTCGGCAATTACTCCCCAGACCACCGATCCGACCGCGGTTCCAATGAGCGCGAAGAACGGGACCAGCGACGCGGTCGATTTGGCGACGCCATATTCGGCAATCATTCCCGGAATGGTGAAACCGAGGCTTGCCGGCTTCATCACGTCGATGATCAGTGCAATGACCAGAACCGTCATCAGCTTCCAGTGCGCGGCCATCAGCGGCGCATCTTCGGGCGGCGAAACGACGATGTCCTGGGCCGCTTCGAGCTGGCCGGAAATGTCTTTTGGAAGAAGCCCGTAAGCAGCGATTGCAACGCCGCCGACGATCGCCGCCATGCCGATATACATGTCCAGGCCCAGCGGCATTCCGGACAGCCGGAACTGCGTCGCCTGGCCCATTGCGAACATCGGCAAATGGAGAATCACGCCCGCGGTCACAAGAACCACGCCAAGGATGAATGCCCACCGGCCGCGCCGGTCGGCGAGCGTTCCAATGCTATCCATCGGCGTCATGCCCGGTCGTCGCTTCGAGGCTCCCCACTGCCGCCCAATAGCAGGCGCACAAGGCCTGTCACGCTCCGAGCGGCTCGATGGCCGAACGGGCCGAAACATTCGCTTGCCGATACGGTTGCGGCCCAAAGTCATGGATGCTAGTCCCGCCGTGATCTCCGGCACTGCGCCGGGATCCATACTGCGGCCGGTGCGACGGACGCGGCTCCACGAGGTTGACGCTCGAATGCATTCACAGAACGCCTATTGTCCGGTCTCCGATCTGACGGCGTTCCCTGCGCACGGTTGCGGGATGGAGCATTCGGCAGAGGCACTTTTCAAACATCACGCCGACGCCAGCGGCCAGTTAGCCGCCGGCGAGGCATTTTCAATGACGCGCTTCAGCTCTTCGTTGCTGCGACGGCGCGTCCGGAGAATTTTCAATGTCAATGCGCATGCTGATCGATGCGCGCCACCCGGAGGAAACTCGGGTGGCGGTCGCCAAAGGGAATCGGATCGAGGAATTTGATTTCGAATCCGCTGAGCACAAGCAGCTCAAGGGCAATATCTATCTCGCCAAGGTAACTCGTGTCGAACCGTCGCTCCAGGCGGCGTTCATCGACTATGGCGGCAATCGCCATGGCTTTCTCGCTTTCAGCGAGATCCATCCCGATTATTACCAGATCCCCAAGGCGGACCGCGACGCATTGCTTCGCGAGGAAGCCGAGCACGCCGCCGAGGAAGAGCGGCTTCGCTCCGGGGACGACGACGACGACCATTACGCGGACGATGACCAGCACGACGACGTGCCCCATGATGTCGGCGATAGCGAGGACGGCGAGGACGGCGAGGACGGCCACGATCGGGTTGCTGCCACCACTGCCGCCGCCACTGCGGCGACTGACGCGACGACCGAGGCTGGTACTGGCTCGAGCCGCTCGCCGGTCGATGAATCCGCTGCGGACGAGCTTCGCACGAAGCGCCAGGCGCTTCGCCGCCGCTACAAGATTCAGGACGTCATCCAGCGCCGGCAGGTGCTTCTGGTCCAGGTCGTCAAGGAAGAGCGCGGCAACAAGGGCGCAGCGCTGACCACCTATCTCAGCCTTGCCGGCCGCTATTGCGTCCTGATGCCCAACACCAGTCACGGCGGCGGCATTTCGCGCAAGATTCCGAACGGCGCCGACCGCAAGCGCCTGAAGTCGATCATGTCCGACCTCAAGCTTCCGACGACAATGGGCCTGATTGTCCGGACTGCCGGACTGTCGCGCACCAAGGTCGAGATCAAGCGCGACTTCGATTATCTCGCCCGGCTCTGGGACGAAATTCGCGAGCGCACGCTGGGCAGCACCGCGCCGGCCCTCATCTATCGCGACAGCGACCTCATCAAGCGCGCAATCCGCGATCTCTATCACCGCGAAATCGACGAAGTCGTGGTCGAAGGCGAGGATGGCTACAAGGCCGCGCGAGGTTTCATGAAGCTGCTCATGCCAAGCCACGTCCGCCGCGTAACCCAGCACAGCGAAACCACTCCGCTGTTCCAGCGCTACGGCGTCGAGGACCAATTGTCGGCAATGTATCAGCCGGTCGTCCAGCTCAAATCGGGCGGCTATCTGGTCATCAACCCGACCGAAGCGCTGGTGTCGATCGACATCAACTCGGGCCGTTCGACGCGCGAGCACAATATCGAACAGACCGCATTCGCAACCAACATCGAGGCGGCTGCCGAAATCGCCCGCCAGCTTCGCCTTCGCGACATGGCCGGGCTGGTCGTCATCGACTTCATCGACATGGAACAGAACAACCATGTCCGCAAAGTTGAAAAGGCGATGAAAGACGCGCTTCGGAACGATCGGGCGCGCATCCAGGTCGGACGCATTTCAAGCTTCGGACTGATGGAAATGAGCCGCCAGCGGCTCCGCACCGGCGTTCTTGAAGCCTCGACCAAGCCGTGCCCGCACTGCGAAGGGACGGGCCTGATGCGAACCGCGTCGTCGGCCGGCCTGTCCGCGCTGCGAATCGTCGAGGACGAAGCGGCGCGCGGACGAGGCGACCGGATCCTGCTCCGCGCCGGTCGCGAAGCGGCGGTCTACGTGCTCAACAAAAAGCGCTCCGAGCTTGCCGACATCGAGGCGCGTTACGGGGTTTCGATCGAAGTCCTGATCGACGAAAGTTTCGAAGGCGCGCGGATGAGCGTCGAAAGCTCGGGCGCGCCGCCGATTGCCGCGCCACGCGCCGAAGTCGCCCGCGTCACCGATGACGACGACTCCGATATGTTCGACGAAGCCGCCGAGGACGACGCCGAAGAAGAGGACGAGGAGTCCGACGGTGATGACGACGACACCGTCGAAATCTCCCTCGAGGGCGAAAATCGCAACAGCGGCGGCCGCAAAAGCGAAAGCCGCGAAGGCGATGACGGCGATGGCCAGGGCCGCAAGCGTCGCCGTCGCCGCCGTGGCGGACGGGGTCGCGGTCGCCGTGAGGGCGGCCATGACGCCGAAGGATCTCACGAAGCGGCTACGGCCGCTCCGGGCGATCAGCCTGCCGATGGGGGATCGGACGACAGCCGTCCCCCGGCGCAAGCCGAAAGCCCGAGTGACGATTCGGGAAGCAGCGAAGCCCCGACCAGGCGACGGCGCCGTCGTGGCGGCCGCAGGGACATCGCTGCCGATGCTCCTGAAAACCGCGAAACCGACAGCCGCGATAATGCGGTTGCGCCGGACAGCTCGCCGATGGTCGACCGACCGACCGACGAGGAGCCGCCGATCGCTCCAACCGCCCCGGCGCAAGCCGGCGCGCCCAAGGCAAGGCGCAGCCGCTCGAAGAAGGCCGCGGGCGAGGATCTGGCCGTGCCAGAACCGGCACCTGGACCGGCACCGGCCGATGATAGCCTTGTCGAAGACGCTCCGGCCAAGCCTGCGCGCAAGCGCCGGGCCAAGGCTTCGGACGATCAGACAGCGCCAGTTGCGAAGCCGGTAGCCAAGCCGGCAGCCAGGGTAGCGACCAAGACCGCGGCTGCTCCCGCCCCGGCGCGAGCCAGGCGCGCTGCTTCGGCAAAGACCTCAGGCGATTCCGCTGCAGCCGTTTCTGCCGCTGATCCCGATTCTGCCGATGATTCTGGGCTCGACGCCTCGGGCGAGGCCCGCCGCGGCGGCTGGTGGCAGCGTACCTTCGGCTAGGACTGTCCGCACCGCGACCGTTTCATTCCGCGTTCAGGCGCGCCCATGCTAAGTCGCCGACGGTGAATTCTCCCGTCGCCCGCTTTGCGCGCCTGCTGATGCTGGCGCTCGCCCTCGCCGTCGCAGCAGCTCGGCCGGCGGCTGCGGCCGGCGACGGCAACGTCCTTCGCGACACCGAGACCGAGCTTTTGTTCAAGCAGATGTCGCGGCCCTTAATCATTGCCGCCGGCCTCGACCCCAACAGCGTCCAGGTGGTCCTTCTGAAGGACGATGAAATCAACGCCTTCGTTGAGCGGGGACAAACCATCTACCTCCAGTCGGGCCTGATCCAGGCGGCCGATAACGCCGACCAGGTCCAGGGGGTAATCGCGCACGAACTTGGCCATGTCGTTGCCGGGGATTCGATCCGGGCGGACAGCGGGGTGAAGCACGCCGGCCGAATCAGCCTGATTTCGCTGGTCCTTGCCGCTGCCGCGATTGCCGCTGGAGCAGGTGAGGCCGGAATGGGGATTCTGGCTGCCGGCCAGCAGGCCGCGCTTGGCAATTTTCTGTCCTTCACCCGCGCCCAGGAGGCGTCCGCCGACGCAAGCGCGGCGCGGTTCATGTCCACGGCGGGAGTGAGCGGCAAGGGACTGCTCGATTTCTTCGCCAAGCTGCAGAACCAGGAATATCGGCTTGCGGTCTATTCGAAAGACAGCTTCGGCCGGTCGCACCCCCTGTCGTCCGAACGAATCCAGGCGCTCGAGCAGAAACTGCGCGCCGATCCGGCCTGGGGCAAACCCACTGACCCGGCGCTTGAAACGCGCTTCCAGCGGGTCAAAGCCAAGCTTTTGGGGTTCATCAACCCGCGCCAGGCGATCCTCAAATATCCCGAATCCGACCGCTCCGCTCCGGCCCATTACGCGCGCGCCTACGCCTACCATCTGAGCAGCTATCCGGCGAAGGCCGAGAGTGAGGCCAATGCGCTTCTTGCAATCGACCCCAACGACCCCTTCTTCCTCGAAGTGAAGGGCCAGATCCTGCTTGAAGGCGGCAAGCCGGTGGAGGCCATCGTACCGCTCCGCCAGGCGGTCGATCGGTCGGGCAACGCGCCGCTGATCGCTGCAATGCTTGGCCACGCGCTGGTTTCGACGGACGATCCGAAGAATTTCGCGGAGGCCAAGCAGGTGCTCAAGACCGCGGTCGACCGCGACAATCAGGACCCGTTCGCGTGGTACCAGCTGGGCGTCATCTACGACCGTGAAGGCGACATTGCGCGCGCCGCTTTGGCGACCGCCGAACGAAGCAATCTCGAAGACCGGCCGCGCAGTGCCTTGCGAAACGCCGAAACGGCGATGAAGGGGATTACGCCGGGGACTTCGGACTATCTTCGCGCTCAGGACATTGCCATGGTCTCCCGCGCCGAGCTCGCGAAAAGCAAAATCAAAAAAGACAGGGACGAGTGAGCGACACCGATTCTCCGCCGCGCCGCTCGGGCAGCCTCGGCTCGGCGCTTGCCGGGGCGATCGCCGGATCGCTTTTGACCGCCATGCTGCTGCTGTTCGCGGCACCCCATTTCCTGTCGAGCCGGATCGTTCGTGCCGGGCTTCTGGCGGACCCGGCGATCCTCTCGGACGCGGTCGATGCGCTTCGCAACGCCCAGTACCAGCCGGTCCTTGCCGCCAATCGCGCAGCGCTTGAAATGCCGTTTGCAAGCTCGTGGAAGGGCTCGGCCAAACCCGACGTGACCATGGTCGAATTCTTTGATTACGCCTGCCCTTATTGCAAGGCCAGCAACCCCCACGTGGAACGCCTTCTGGCCGAGGACAAGGACTTGCGCCTGGTCTATCGCGAACTGCCGATCCTGGGGCCCGACAGCGTTACTGCAGCTCGCCTGTCGCTCGAAGCCTCGAAGCTTGGCCGGTTTGCGCGGTTCCACGACGCCATGTGGGCCGCAGGACGGCCCGCTCCAGCCACGATCGCTGCTGCAACCACAGCCGCCGGGATCGCCGCTGCTCCTCTGGCTGACGCCGAAGCGGAAGCTGAGCTGAAACGCAATTTCCAGCTTGCCGGCAAGCTTGGTGCAACCGGGACGCCGCTGTTTATCGTCGGCGATGATGTGCTTAGCGGAGCCGTCGGCTACGATGCCCTAAAGGCCGCGGTCGCCAAGGCCCGCAAGCGCAGCTAAACTGGCCGGGCAGCGTTGAATGGGCATTAGCCCGCCGCGAAAAGGTATTGAATGCAAATGCGAAAATGGTTCGAGCGCCGGTATTTCGAGGTCGTGTCCTCAATCTACATCTACAACGAGCACCGCGGCTACACCGCGCTTGACCGGGTGCTCGATGCCGTCCGCCGCCGCGATCCCGACGACCATGAGCTGCACGCCATGATCGAGCAGCACAGGGCCGATGAGCGCAAGCATTACTGGATGTTCCGCCGCTGGTTCGAAAAGCGCGGAATCATGCCGCTCAAGGTCGACCGGACCTGTGGCCATATCGACCGCTTCGTCGAAATCCTGTTCCGCACGCGGATCAACGAATTGACCGAAGACGATCTGCTCGACGACGAGAATTTCGCAAAGCTGTGCCGGGTGATTTCGCTGACCGAGCAGCGCGGCTATCGCCAGGTCGAAATCCTGCTCGATCATTCGCTGGTCAAGCGCGATCCCCGGCTGGTGAAGATTTTCCGAATCATCAAGGAGGACGAGCCAAGCCACTGGGCGCCTTACGAGCGCTGGCTCAAGCTCCACGGTAAGCGCGAGCCGGTGTGGTGGGAGCGCGCGGTCGACAGCTTCGTCCATTCCGAGCTGCTGTTCATCAAGCTTCCGCTGCTGTTCGTTTCGCCGTGGGTCGCCCGCCGTACCGACTGGGCCGACGAGTATGACGGGCCTGACGCACATGACGCGCAAGACCGCACGCCGGGCGACGTGCAATTGTCGAACGCGGCCTGACCCGACCTTGGTGACTGCAACGGTCGCTCCGCTGCTGCGGCGGCTGATGAGCCGTAGCGCCGGGCTTCAACTGGTCCGCAACACGGTCGTCAGCACCTTCGTTTTCGCTATCGACCTCTTACTGTTGTGGCTGATGGTCGAGCGGGGCGGCGTCGGTAAAATCGCCGCTGCGGCAATTGCCTTCATCATCGCCAACAGCCTCCACTATCTGCTTGGACGGGTGTGGATTTTCCAGGGCAGCGAGCGAAAGGCCGTCAGCGGTTACGTCTTCTTCCTAGCCAATGCCGGGATCGGGTTGGCGATCACGCTCATCCTGTTCGCGGCCTTCGTCGCGGTTCTGCCGACCTATTACCTCTTCGGCCGAGTCCTGGTGTCGGTTGTTTCCGGCCTCACCGTGTTCGTGCTCAACGCCGCCTTCAATTTCCGGACGGTCTAGGCGCGTGCGGATCGCGCTGTTTTCCGGCAATTACAATTATCTCCGCGAAGGCGCCAACCAGGCCCTCAATCGCCTCGTTTCCGACCTCCAGGCGCGCGGCCATGAATTTCGCGTCTATTCGCCCGTCACCGATACTCCGGCGTTCGAGCCAGCAGGGACGCTAGTGCCGGTGCCTTCGGTGCAGCTTCCCAAACGCTCCGAATTCCGTCTTGCGCTCGGTATCAACCGCGCGCTCCGCGACGATATTCGCACTTTCCGGCCAGACCTTGTCCAAGTGTCGACGCCCGACATCCTTGGAACCCGCGCCCAGACCTTTGCGAAGCGCCTCGGCGTTCCTGTGGTCGCAAGCCTCCACACGCGGTTCGAAACCTATCTTGGCTATTATGGTCTCAACTGGCTGCGCCCGCTGGTCGAAGCCCACCTCAACCGCTTTTATCGGCGAAGCGATATGGTGCTGGCCCCCAATCGCGCGGTCCAGGTCGAACTGGCCAGGATCTGCGGCGCCGAACGAGTCGCCGTCTGGGGTCGCGGAATCGACCCCGACCGCTTCAGCCCGACCCGGCGAAGCGCGTCGTGGCGTTCGGCAAACGGCTGGAGCGCCGACGACATCGTCCTGCTCTTCTTCGGCCGGCTGGTCGTTGAAAAGGGCGTTCAGGACTATATCGAAACCGTTCGCCAGCTGCGTTCGTCGGGACTGCCGGTAAAGGCGCTCGTGATCGGCGAAGGTCCAGCGCGCGATCGCTTCTCGGCCCTGCCCGATGCCGTCCTGACCGGCCATCTCGACGGCGACGCGCTTGGCCAGGCGGTTGCAAGCGCCGACATCATGCTCAGCCCAAGCGTCACCGAGGCGTTCGGCAACGTCATCGTCGAATGCATGGCGTCGGGCCTCGCAGTGGTCAGCGCCGACGCGCAGAGCTCGCGCGAACTGATCGATCCCGGTGTCACCGGCCTGTTGTGCGATCCCTCACGACCCAACGATTATGTGACGGCGATTGCCGGCCTGATCGCCGATCCGGGCCGCCGCCAGGCAATGGCAATTGCAGCGATCGCCGAATCCGGTCGACATTCGTGGGAGGACGCCTCGCTCAATGTCGAGCGGGCCTATCGCACAGTGATCAGCCGGGGTCCTCGACCGCGCCCTTGAAGCCCTCCTCAGGCCCCCCTTTGAAGCCCTGGGCGACGACGTACCATTCGCTCGATTCTTTGCGGCTTGCCGGCGGCTTGGCATGCTTGACCGTCGTAAAGTTGCGCTTCAGCTGCGCCACCAGTGCATTGTCGGCGCCGCCTGCAAGCACCTTGGCGACAAACGCGCCGCCCGGGGCAAGCACGTCGCACGCGAATTCCAGCCCGGCTTCGACCAGGCCCATGGTCCGCAAATGATCGGTCTGCTGGTGACCAACGGTGTTGGCCGCCATGTCGGACAGCACGACGTCGGCCGGGCCGCCCAGCGCCTGCCTCAGCCGCTCGGGCGCGCTGTCGTCCATGAAGTCGAGCTCGAGGATTTCGACCCCCTCAATCGGGTCGGTGGCAAGCAGGTCGATGCCCACGACCCGCGCCTTGGGACTCTTGCGGCGAACCACCTGGCTCCACCCGCCCGGCGCGATGCCAAGGTCGATGACCGCCCGAACGCCCTTGAGAAGCCCAAAACGCTCGTCGAGTTCGATCAGCTTGAAGGCGGCCCGGCTTCGATAGTTTTCCGCGCGCGCCCGCGCCACATACGGATCGTTGAGCTGGCGCTCGAGCCAGCGTGTCGAGGAAACCTTGCGACCCTTGGCGGTCCTGATCCGCTTCAAAGCTGCCAGCCGTCGCGGGCCATCATCGAGCGCAGGATCCCTTCGCGGATTCCACGGTCGGCGACTCCAAGGTTCGCCGCAGGCCAGATTTCGATGATCGCTTCGAGGATTGCGCATCCGGCAACCACTAGGTCGGCCCGTTCAGCACCAATGCACGGAAGCGCGCAGCGCTCGGCGTAGGTCATGTTGGCGATCATCTCGCTGATCGCGCGCATGTCCTCGATCGGCACGTGGAGGCCATCGACCGCCTTGCGGTCATAGCTCGGCAACGCCAGGTGAATGCTTGCAAGGGTGGTTACCGTGCCGCTTGTGCCTAGCAGCCGGATGCCCTGGCGTTCCTCGGGCAGGATCGCCGCGAAATTGGCAAACGCGCTGCGGGCGCGCTGGCGCATGCGCTTGTAGGCCGACAGCCGCTCATCTCCTTCCAGCGCCTCCTTGCCCTCACTCTCGGTGAGCGACACGACGCCCCACGGAGCGCTCCACCAGCTGCGGATCTTGGGTATTCCGTCGACATGATCGATCAACACCAGTTCGGTCGATCCGCCGCCGATGTCGAAGATCAGCGCCGGTCCGTCGCCGGGCTCGAGCAGCTTGTGGCAGCCGAGCACTGCAAGCCGCGCTTCTTCCTGCGGCGGAATGATATCGAGAACTATGCCGGTCTCGTCGCGAACCCGGTCGGCGAAACGCGCGCCGTTCCGAGCCCGGCGGCAGGCCTCGGTCGCGACCGAGCGCGCGATCGAGACATTGCGGCGTCGCAGCTTGTCGGCACAGATCGCAAGGGCCGCAACGGCCCGGTCCATGGCGTCCTGGGACAGCTCGCCGCTTAGCGACAGGCCCTCGCCGAGACGGACCACGCGCGAAAAGGCGTCGATGACGGTAAAGCCCTTGTCATCGGGGCGCGCGATCAGCAGCCGGCAGTTGTTGGTGCCAAGATCGACCGCCGCATAGGTGTGGCGTTGCGCCTCCCGCCGAAGCTGCGCTGTGGTATCCGATGGCCCGCCCTCACCCGAGTAACTCTGGTCAGGGGCCGGCACGCTGGCGACTGAATGCGCCATGAGACTTGCCCGTTCCTTCTTCACCGCCTCCTTGTCGGGCGGCTGACTTATCTGCGTTTAATCACACAATGTCGGCGGTGGGCAAGTCGGGACGGTTCGGCGCCCGGCCCGGCGTTGACCCGCAACGGCCAACTCTCTATCTCGCGCGCTTCCGCAAATTGCCCCGTCGTCTAATGGTAAGACTACGGACTCTGACTCCGTCAATTGAGGTTCGAATCCTCACGGGGCATCCATTTGCGACGATCGGCGCGCGTCCACGGGCTTTTCTAAAACGATCCCGGGGCTTTTCAGCATCGACGCTGGCCCCTACCCGCCCGTTCGATGAATTTTACCCTCGTCCCCCGCCACGAAGGCGACGGTTTCCGCATTGATGTCGCTGCTGATGGCCAGACGCACAGCTATGCGATTCCGACCGCGACGCACCAGGACTTCACCGCGTTTTTCCGCGCGCTCTCGAACGATTTCGGGACTAGGCCTCCGAGTGCCGATAGCAGCCCTCGCAACCGCTCCCCCGCGCCAATCGCCTGGCGCCCGATGCTCACCCACAATGTCCACCCCCAAATCCTCGTCGGCTATGGCGATCCGGCGGTGCTCAAGACCGATGACGGCTGGTGGCTGACCGCAACCTCGAACGACGCCCCCGACGCCTTCCCGATCCTCCATTCGACCGACCTTGAGCAATGGGAGCCCAAAGGGTTCATCTTCCCCGCGGGGTCAGCACCGCTCTGGGCCGAGACTGGGCCAGGAGCAGCCGATTTCTGGGCACCGGAAATAGCCAGGGTGGGCGAGGAATATTGGACGGTCTTCACCGCCCGGCAAATCAACCAGTCCCTCGCCATCGGTCTTGCCCGGGCATCGTCGCCGCTTGGTCCGTGGATCGACAACGGCCAGCCGCTGGTCGTTGGCGGCCCGATCGACACCACCGGCCTGGGCTTCGACCCGGCGCAACCGACGATTATCTGCGGAGTGATCGATTCGCACATCTTTCTCGACGACAATGGCGATCGCTATCTGTTGTGGAAGGACGATACCAACGGCATCTGGCCGCGTCCGCTGGCGATGCTTCTGCGAAAGCATCCCGAACTGATCGAGCGCCTGTTCGCAAACCAAGCCGACCGCCGCACCGCCGCCTTTGCCGCGGCGCTGGTCCCATTCGCCAACAGCCAGAGACCGATAACCCGCTTCTTTGCGATGCAGCCGCTGATCGAAGCAGCGCTCGACAACTGGGAACAGGTTCGCGAAACGCTGACCGAGTTCGGGCTTGCGGCGACGACCATCGTCGGCGCGATGACGACCCCGTTGCGCGGTCAACGGCTCGCCGCCGACGGACGTTCGCTGGTCGGCGAGAACAGGATCGTTCTGACCAATGACCAGGAATGGGAAGGTCATTTGATCGAAGGCCCGTTCGTCACCCGCCAGGACAAGCGATACTGGCTGTTCTATGCCGGCAATGACTTTTCGACGCCCAGCTATGGCATTGGCGTGGCTGTCGCCGACCATCCCTTGGGTCCGTACGTCAAGCAGGGACAACCGCTCCTTGGCTCGACGCCGGAGTGGACTGCTCCGGGCCACGCGTCGGTTGCTCCAGGGGTGAATGGAAAGCCGCAGCTGTTCTTCCATGCCTTTCACGCTGGAACCGGCGGCTACAACGCCTTTCGGGCGCTTCTCACCGTCGGCCTCAAATTCGACCGGGGACGGGTCGAACTGGCCGACCTCGACTAATGCTGCTGGCCCGAAATCCAGTGTTCGAGGCGGGTTC
>JBDSSR010000150.1:0-3955 GCA_039928675.1 Sphingomicrobium sp.
GTGAAGCCCGGGGCCAGCACCCGCGGCTTTGCGCCCGGATGGGCAAGGTTGATGACGGTGACTCGGTAGCCGGTACCGGTTTCGCTGGACGTGATGACCAGCCTTTTGCCGTCCTCGGTCAGAGCGGTCGCATGGTACAGCCCCGGCTCCGAGGGGGTTGAATAGACCAGCTGGTCGACCGACTGGGCAGTGCCGAGCCTGTGGAAGCGGATCGCCTGGTTCTTGCTCGACCCCTGATAGACCTGGCCCGCGGCGGGTTCGGCATAGCCGGCATAATAGAAGCCCTTGCCGTCCTTCGCCCAGGTCAGCTCGGAGAATTTGGACCAGCGGATTTCATCGGCCAGATCCTCGCCCGTGGCGATGTCGCGGACCTTGAGCGTGCGCCAGTCGGTTCCGCCATCCTGGACCGCGTAAAGCAGCATCGTGCCCTGCTTGTTGGGCTTCCATTCGGCAAGCGCGGTGGCGCCGTCCTTCGACCACGGATTGGGGTCGATCAGCGCCCGCTCGGCGCCCTTCAGCCCATCGCGCACGAACAGCACCGACTGGTTCTGAAGCCCGCTGTTGCGCGCGTAGAAATAGCGCCCGCCTTGCTTCTTGGCGGCGGTGTAGCGCTCGTAATTGTAAAGTTCGGTCAATCGGTTCCGAAGCGCCGCGCGCGCCGGCAAGGTCGCCAGAAACTGGCTCGTCACCTGGTTCTGCGCATCGACCCATGCGCGCACTTGGGGATCGCTCCGGACGTCATTTTCAAGCCAACGATAGGGATCGGGAACGGCCACTCCGAACTGCGTGTCGACAACGTCGACGCGCCGGGTCGGCGGATAGGCGATTGCCGCACCAGCGGTGCTTGCACGCACTGCCAAAGAGGGCGGCGCAACCTCGGCACCAACCACCGGAGGCGCCGGATTTGCAGCGCAGCCCCCAACCATCATCATTCCGATCATCACGCTGCGCCGCATACTGCCCTCCCGGTTAGTCGATAACGACTAGGCCGGGGCATGAAGCCGGGCAACAGGGTCAGCGCGCTTAAGCGGCTTCGAACTGGTCCTCGTCGGACATCACCGGACCCGAATCCTGGCCCTTGGCCGAAACGTCGCGGTCGACGAATTCGATGACCGCGATCGCCGCTGCGTCGGACATCCGGATGCCGGCCTTGATGACCCGGCAATAGCCGCCGTTGCGCGCTGCATAGCGCGGCGCGATGACGTCGAACAATTTGGCCAGCTGGGTCTCGTCCATCAACCGCGACTGCGCGAGGCGGCGGTTCGAAAGCCCGCCGTGCTTGGCAAGCGTCACCAGCTTCTCGACGTAGGGCCGAAGCTCCTTGGCCTTGGCGGTGGTGGTGGTGATCTGCTCATGCTTGATCAACGCGGCCGCCATGTTGCGGAACAGCGCGGCGCGGTGGCTCGAAGTGCGTTGAAGCTTACGTCCGCCGACACGATGGCGCATGGATCATTCTCCGTTCGTCGGGGTCCCGTACTAGGTAGACCCGGCCAGGCGGACTTTAGGGAGCCGCCGTTTTCCCCCGAGCTTTCACTCAGGCCGCGCCCTCAAGCCGATTGGCTGCGGTTAGTCAAGGTGCTGGCGGCCAGCCGGCGGACCAGCGGGGTCAGGCCACGGTGGCTTGCGACATGATAGGCCGACCCGCTCTCAAGCTCGGCGCATAGCCGCTTATGGGCGGTGCTAAGCGCGTGATAGGGCAATCCGGGAAGCAGATGATGAAGCGCGTGATAGCGCAGGCCAACCGGTGCCCATAGCGCTGGAAGGGTCGCTGGCGGGGGCACGTTGACGCTGTCGAGGAACTGCGCGGTGACACTCATCGCCTCGCCGTCATTTTCCCACAGATGCGCGACCAGAGTCCGGATCTGGTTGAGGAACATGACGCCCGACGCGACTCCGAGAAAGATCAGGAAATCGCGCAGCGGAACGGTTCCGGTCGCGACCAGCGCAAGCACGGTCATGGCCCAGATGCTGCACGCCGCCTCCTGCCACGCCCAATCGCGGGCAAACTGGCCTTCGGGCCTCGGACGGACGAATTTGGGGTTGATCTGCAACCCCGAATAGCGGCCGACGACGATCGCGCGAAGCTTCGGGAACAGCATCGACAGCGGCCCCAGAATCCCGAAGCGGATCAGCATTCCAACCGGGGCAAGCGCAGCGACGATCAGGAACAGCGGCAAGGTCCACGGCTTCATCAATGCCAGCGGCAGATATTCGGGATCGTCGACCGTTCCGTAATAGCGCTTGGCGTGGTGCTGGTTGTGAACCCCTTCGTACATGAAGCTGGGGATCATCAGCGGGATTCCGACCACGCAATTCCAGGCGAAGCGAAAGCCCTTCACCGCGCCCTTCTTGATGTGGGTCAATTCATGGATGAACGAGCCAGCGCGAAACAGCGCGATCACCGCGACCAGTCCAGCGACAATTGCGGCCCACCGCGGCGCAAGTAGCATCGCTCCGAACAGCCCGGCATAGCCGATCACCGCCGAGCCGATCATGTCCGCCCAGTATATGCGCGCGCTTGGCGCGTTGAGGTCACGCGTCAGGTTCGCCGCCGCCTTGAGCATCGCCGCGTCGTCCGCTGGACGCACAGCACCGCCCGGCGCTGGTTGCACGTCGGTCGCCGCGCGCTCAAAGATCAGGGTTTGCGTCATAGTGCTGGCCTGCCACGAAATAGTGGCCGCAGTTGGGCTGGACAAGCTTAACTGGCGCTGTCTGCAAGGTTTCGCTAGCTCGTCCGCCATGACCCAAACGCTCGATATCCGCCCCGTCGTGACCAAAAACGACCGCAAGGCCTTCGTCGATTTCGCATGGGAAGTTTACAAAAACGATCCCGCGTGGATTCCGCCGCTCAAGGACGAAGTCCACGGCCTTCTCGACCCCAAGAAGAACCCGTGGTTCGAACATGCCCGCGCGCAATTGTGGCTTGCGGAACGCGGCGGCAAAGTGGTCGGCCGGATCAGCGCCCAGGTCGACGATCTGGTCCAGCAGCATATGGCTCCGGGGACCGGCCAGTGGGGCTTTTTCGACGCGCTCGACAAGGATGCCGGCGAGGCTTTGCTCAAGACCGCCGAGGACTGGCTTCGTGATCAGAAGATGACCAGCGCGCTGGGGCCGATCAGCCTGTCAATCTGGGACGAGCCGGGGCTCGAGATCCAGGGGTTCAAGGAGCCGCCGACGGTGATGATGGGCCACCATCTGCCGATCTATCAGTCGTGGATCGAGGGCGCGGGCTACGCCAAGGCCAAGGACCTTGTGACCTACGAAGTCGATATCGCCCATTGGGACGACCCGATGATCAATCGGCTGATCGCAATGGGCGAGCGCAATCCGCGCATCCGCATCCGCCAGGTCGACAAGTCGAAGTTCAACGACGAAGCGCGGATCATCCTCAACCTATTGAACGACGCCTGGTCGGCCAATTGGGGCTATGTCCCGCTGACCGAGGCCGAGATCGCCTACGCCGGCAAGAAGCTCAAGCCGATCATCTACAACGAGCTGGTGCGGATCGCCGAGGTGGACGGCGAACCGGTCGCGTTCATGATCACGCTCCCCGACATCAACGAGATGATCAAGGATCTGAACGGCGAGCTGTTTCCGTTCGGCTGGGCCAAGCTGCTGTGGCGCCTGCGCAAGCCGCGCACGCGCCGCTCGCGCGTGCCCTTGATGGGGGTCGCCAAGAAGCTCCACCAGACCCGGCTTGCAAGCCAGCTGGCCTTCATGCTGATCGAATATACCAGGCGGGATTGCGTCGGGAAGTTCGGCATCAAGGTCGGCGAGTTCGGCTGGATCCTGGAGGACAATAAGGGGATGCTGTCGATCGCCCAACTTCCCAGCGCCAGGGTCAACCACCGCTACCGGATTTATACCAAGGATCTTTGAGGGTCATTGCGAGCGTAGCGAAGCAATTCAGCCTTTTGTGGATTGCCGCGTCGCCCCGAAAGGCGTTCGGGCCTTT
>JBDSSR010000151.1:0-2744 GCA_039928675.1 Sphingomicrobium sp.
AGCTGGATGTCGGTTCCGCGCCCGGCCATGTTGGTTGCGATGGTGATTGCGCCGAGCCGCCCGGCCTGGGCCACGATGTGCGCCTCCTGCTCGTGGAACCGGGCGTTCAGCACCGAATGTTTGATGCCTTCCTTCTCCAGGAATTCGGCGAGCATTTCCGAGTTCTCGATCGACACGGTGCCGACCAGCGCGGGCTGTCCAAGCTCCTGTTTCTCCTTGAGCTCCTTGGCGATGGCAGCGAATTTCTCGGCCATCGACTTGTAGAACTCATCGTCCTGGTCAACGCGCTTGACCTCGACGTTGGTCGGGATCGCAACCACGTTCATCTTGTAAATGTCGAAGAATTCTGGGGCCTCGGTCATCGCCGTACCGGTCATTCCCGAAAGCTTGGGATACATCCGGAAATAGTTCTGGAAGGTGATTGAAGCCAGGGTCTGGTTCTCCGGCTCGATGTTGACCCCTTCCTTGGCCTCGACCGCCTGGTGGAGCCCGTCGGACCAGCGCCGGCCGTCCATCATTCGTCCGGTGAACTCGTCGATGATGACGATCTTCTCGTCCTTGACGATATAGTCGATGTCCTTTTTGAACATGACGTTGGCCTTCAACGCCTGGTTCATGTGGTGGACGACCTGGGTGTTGGCGATGTCGTAGAGGTTGCGGCCCTCGATCAGCCCTGCGTCCTCGAGCATTCGTTCGGACTTTTCGGTCCCGTCTTCGGTCAGGACGACGCTTTTCTGCTTCTCGTCGAGGTCATAGTCGGACGGCCCAAGCGTCTTCACCAGCTTGTCGACCGAAATATACAGGTCGGACTTGTCGTCGGTGGGACCCGAAATGATCAGCGGAGTGCGCGCCTCGTCGATCAGGATTGAATCCACCTCGTCGACGATCGCGAAATTGAAGGGCCGCTGGACCATCTGGGCGCGGGAAAATTTCATATTGTCGCGAAGATAATCGAAGCCGAGCTCGTTGTTGGTCGCGTAGGTAATGTCCGAGCCATAGGCTTCGCGGCGCTGGTCATCAGTCAGGTTTGGAACGATCACTCCAACGCTCATGCCGAGGAAACGATAGATCTGGCCCATCCAGTCGGCGTCGCGCCGCGCAAGATAGTCGTTGACCGTCACGACATGGACGCCCTTGCCCTCGAGCGCGTTGAGATAGACCGCAAGGGTCGCGACCAGGGTCTTGCCCTCGCCCGTCTTCATTTCCGCGATTTCGCCGCGATGAAGGGCAATTCCGCCGATCAGCTGAACGTCATAGTGGCGCTGGCCAAGCGTTCGGACCGCGGCTTCGCGAACCGTTGCAAAGGCGTCGGCAATCAGATTGTCGAGTTTCTCGCCACCCGCCAGGCGCTGGCGGAACAGTTCGGTCTGGCCGCGCAGTTCATCGTCGCTCAAGGCCGCGATATTGGCCTCTTGCGCGTTGACCGCGTCGACATATTTGCCAAGCCCGCGGACATAGCGGTCATTGGCGGATCCGAAGATGCTCTTTGCCAGTCCGGCGATCACTTGAAATCCCTTAAAAAACCGCGCGTTCAGGCCAGCAGAAATGCTCCCGACGCTGCAAGAAACTGCGCGGGCGATGTAGGGAGCGCGCTACCTATCGTCAATTGAAGGCGGCTTGTCGTCAATTGAAGCGCGCCGCCAAGGGTAAGGCCTAAAGGTTGCCTTCGAGCCATTCCTGGATCTGGCTTCGCGGAGCAGCCCCGACCTTCTGTGCAACCGGCTGGCCGCCCTTGAACAGAAGCATGGTGGGAATGCCCCGCACTCCGTAGCGCCCCGGAACATCGGGGTTTTCGTCTATGTTGAGCTTGGCAACCGTGACCTTGTCGCCAAGTTCAGTCGAAATCTCCTCGAGCGCCGGTGCAATCATCCGGCACGGGCCGCACCATTCCGCCCAGAAATCTACCAGCACCGGCCCATCGGCGCCAAGCACATCGGTTGCGAAACTCTGGTCGGTGACGGTCTTGGTGGCCATGGCGTAATCTCCGGACGAAAATGTCAGTCGTTACCGGTGATATGGGCACTCATCGCCCGGCCCTCAAGCGGCAAGTTCGAACAGCGTCGGGCCGCCGGTGTAGAGCAATGCAGCGCGTATCTCGCGGCCGGGGAAAATCACCTCCAGCGCCTCGACATAGGCCGCCATTTGCGCCCGGTGCGAAGCCGGGATCGCGGCCTCGCCTTGCGGCACTCGGCCGGTCTTGAAGTCGATCACCGAAATGCGTCCGGCTTCGACCAGCAAGCGGTCGACCGTGCCGGCAATCACCCGCCCGTCGGCAAGTGTTGCCGCAAGCGGCGCTTCACCAAGCGAATCCGGGCCGAACAGCGCAGCGAACCGGGGATCGGCCAAAATCGCGCAAACCTGCGAGACGATCTCGTCGCGATCCGCGGCTTCGGACACGCCACCCGACCGCTCGAGCCAGTTACCGGCCGCCGCGGCGCGATTCCCGGGAGCAACCGCAACCAGCCGTTCGAGCAATTGGTGGATCAGCGTTCCGCGCCTGGCGGCGGCGCGCATTGCCGCGCTTGGCGGGGTCAGGGGTTCATCGTCGGCGAGGATTGCCGAGGGCGCGAGCGGCTTGGGCGGACGAGCCTCGATCGGTGCTTGCTCCCTCGCCCAACCGGGGATCGCCGGCGGATCGAGCAGCGTCGCCGCGGCCCTGGCCCTGGGCGATCGGTGCGCAACCGTGCCCGAATAGCGCCTGACCTCTTTCCACCGGCCATCTTCCAGGGCTTCCACGCCGAGCC
>JBDSSR010000152.1:0-4515 GCA_039928675.1 Sphingomicrobium sp.
CTGCCGGGGCGGTCATCGAGCTTCGCAAGCTGCTCAGCCAGGCGATCGACCGCGATTCACTAGTCGCGGCGCTCGGCGTTCCGAACCTCGCCCCTCGAACCACGCTTCTCGAGCCCGGGCTCGACGGAGTTCCGGCCTTTGCCGAGCCCGACTGGACCGCGACCCCACTGCAACAGCGGCTGCCGGCGCTCATTACCCAGGCGACGGGGCTCATCGGCAAGCAAAATAACCCGACGATCAGCCTGCTCCTCCCCGACGGCCCGGGCGCCGACATTCTGCTGCGCCAGCTCCAGCACGACTGGGGCGCGCTGGGCTTTACCGTGGTGCGCGGTCCAGCGCCGGCTCTTGCGACCTTTACCCTGGTCGACGAAGTCGCGCCCTCCTCGTCCCCCGCCTGGTTCGTCCGCCATTTTCGGTGCGAAGCCGTGCCGGTGTGCAGCGCCGATGCCGACACGCTGATGGCGTCTGCAAGGGCTGCTTCGGTGCCCGCCCAGCGCTACGCGCTTCTGGCGCAGGCCGCGGGGCTGATCGACGATGGTCAGCTGTTCATTCCGCTGACTGCGCCGGTCCGCTGGTCACTGACCTCGCGCCGGGTCTACAACTTCGCCGGGAACCGTTACGCCCGCCACACGCTGATCGACCTCGAACAACGTCCTGGTGGAGAATGACCCTGAGTGCTGGCGGCCAACGGCGGATCACCATCCCCAAGGTCCGGACCGATCCGCAGTCGGTGAGGCAGCGGGTGGAGGCGATGGAAAAGCTGCTCGAACGGCTGGTCGTGATTCCTGGCACCAAGCAGCAGGTCGGGCTGGACGTCATCCTAGATTTGGTACCGGTTGCAGGCGACATCGCCGCTGCGGCGCTCGGCGCCTACATCGTGTGGGAGGCAAGGAACCTTGGCATGCCCAAGTGGCAGATCGCGCGGATGAGCGGCAATGTCGGCGCGAACTGGGCGCTCGGCCTGTTTTCGGTGATTCCGGTGATCGGAGTCATCCCGACGCTGCTCTTCCGATCGAATTCCAAGAACGTGAAGATCATCAAGCGTCACCTCGACAAGCACCATCCCGAAACCGCGACGATCGAAGCCCGCGCGACCCCGGCGACACGCCGGAGCTAGGCGAACGGCGCGCTAGCGCGCATCCCAGTCCTGATCGCCGTCGACCTCATCGGCAATCGGCCGGCCATAACGGTCGGTGCTCGGACGGTAGCGGAAGCGCTGCTGGATCAGTTGGCAGGTCAGCCGGTCAAGCTCGACAACCCCGCTTGACCGCGTGACCGAGCAGCGGCCAACCCGCCCGTTCGACTCGACCGTGAACAGGACGCTGACCCGTCCGCCGAGCCCTGTTTCCCGCAAATGCCGCGGATAATCGCGATCGGTGATTGCACCGGCGATCTGGACCAGCTCGGTTCCACCACCATCTCCAGCTCCACTCGCGCCGCTGCCATTACCGCCAGTGCCCCCGCCCGGGCCACGGCCGGTCGCAACGCCGACGCCGCCTGCACCGCCAGCGGCAGGCGCAGGCAACGGCCGGATCGCGATCACTGGGGTTGGCGGAGCTTGGGATGAGGGAGCGCGCTTGCGCGGCGGCGCCGCGCCCGGGGTTGCCGCCTCGGCCGTGGCCGCTGCTGCCGCTGGCCTGGCCCTTGCCACCGGTGGCGGCGGACGCGGTGGAGTTGGGCGCGACAACGCCACCGCGATCAGCCGCTCGGCATTTTCCGCCGGGCGCTCGAAATCCCCTCGCAAACCGATGAGGAGCGCAAGGCCGATTCCAAATTGAAGGAACGCAACCGCAGCAAGCGCCACGAGACGCTCGCCGGGCCGGGCTTCAAGGTTGGCGGGCATCGCCGCCCGCTTCAGCGCCTAGCGGGTGTAGTAGCAGCGGCGATGCGCGGTCGCCGTGCGGTCGATCGCTCCGCCGGCAATGACTCCGCCGACCGCACCGGCAGCAGCGCCGAGCAGGCCGTGGCCGATGATCCCCGGGCCTGCGACTGCGCCGGCTACTCCGCCAACCACCTTGCCGGTCGTCGCTGACGACTTTCGGCAGACCTTGTGGGTGTAGCCGGTGCGGCCATAATAATGATGGCGGCGGGTCGAAGCGTCAGCCGAATAGATCGGCGCGGCGGCGGTTCCGACCAGCGCTGCGGACGTGATGATTTTCGAGACAATATTCATGAGTGCGAATCTCCGTTTCGGGTGTCTAACGGTTTGCAGCCGAGCGAGTTGCATCGCCTGTCGTCCACGCAGCACGGAACGCCGCTAACCGCGCTCGCCGCGGTTAGGCCCGACCCAGCGGCCGTCGATGTTCCCCGCCGGCGCATAGCGGCACACGAGATAATCATTGCGCCCGTTCGAAGCCAGCGCGCAGCCGATCCGGGTCGTCGCCGGCCAGACCAACTGGGTATAATGGGCAACGTCGAGCCAGTTTCCATTGGCACTGTTGTTGGGGAAGATTCCCGGAACGAAGTAACGCTGCTCGCCAACCCAGCCGCCGACCATCACTTCGGGGCTGTAGGCGCCGTGACTGCCCATCCACAGATTTTCGCCGATCCCGCGCCTGGCGTGGCGGTCGGAATGTTCGAACAGGCCGGTGGTAGCCATTTGGGCGGCATATTGGCCGGCAGCCGTGCCCAGGTCATTGTCCCAAATTAGCGGCGGAGCGCCGACCGACGCACGGGCGGTGTTGTGGGCAGCAAGAATCCGCTGCGGAAACTGGGTCGCGAAATTGGGCTGCGCAACCGCCGGAGCGACGCTCAGGACAAAAATGGCGACGATCACCTCAACTCTCATTGCGCCAGCGTAACCAGCCCCGCGGCCAGACGCAATCGGCAGTGGCAATCAGTCTCCGCTGATTGCCGGGTCGATATTGGCCGGGTCGATGATCGGGGTTCCGACGTCACCTTTGCCGACGGTTCGTCCGGCCATTTCGAGCATGCGTTCGAGCGGCACCCGGGCCCTGGCCATAACCTCGTCCGAAAGTTCGATCCTTGGGGTCAGGTCGCGCAGCGCGACATACAGTTTTTCGAGCGTATTCAAGGCCATGTACGGGCACATGTTGCAGTTGCAGTTGCCGTCTCCGCCCGGAACTCCGATGAAAATCTTGTCCGGCGCCGCTTTTTCCATTTGGTGGATGATGTGCGGTTCGGTCGCGACCAGGATCGTGCCTGCCGGCGAAGTCAGCGCGAAATCGAGGATCGAGCGGGTCGAACCGACATGGTCGGCGTGCTCGATGATGTGCGGCGGGCATTCGGGATGCGCCGCGACCGGGGCGCCGGGGTGTTCCGCCTTGAGCTTCAACAACTCGGTTTCCGAAAACGCCTGGTGAACAATGCAGATGCCCGGCCACAGCAGCATTTCGCGCCCCGTCTTGCGCGCCAGATAGCCGCCCAGATGGCGGTCGGGCCCGAAGATTATCTTCTGGTCCTTGGGGATCTGGTCAAGGATGATCTGCGCGCTGCTCGATGTGACGATGATATCGCTCAACGCCTTCACCGCCGCCGAACAGTTGATGTAGGTCAGCGCCATGTGGTCAGGGTGAGCGGCTCGGAACGCCGCGAACTGGTCGGGCGGGCAGCTGTCCTCGAGGCTGCAGCCGGCGTCCATGTCGGGCAGGATGACGGTCTTTTGCGGGCTCAGGATCTTGGCCGTCTCGGCCATGAAACGAACCCCGCAAAAGGCGATGACCTCGGCGTCGGTTTCGGCCGCCTTGCGCGACAGGTCGAGGCTGTCGCCGACGAAATCGGCGAGATCCTGGATTTCGGGCTTCTGGTAATAATGGGCGAGGATCACCGCGTTTCGCTCGATTTTGAGACGCCCGATCTCGGCCAGCAGATCGACGCCTCGCAAAGTCCCCGATTGAACTGTCATTTCTGCACCTGCGATGCGCGGCGCCGCTGCGCCTCTTTGATCGCTTCATCATATGGGGTCGAAAGATCAAGGTAGCTAGGATCGGTCGTCCCGTCCGTCGGGAAGCGGGCGACGACCTTGACGTCCTTGAAGCCGGCGGCCGCAAGCGGCATTCCAAAGCTCCGCTCGACCGCATCGCGCGCCGCCTGGCGGGCAAGCCGCATCGGCACTGCACCGGTCGCCTGCGTGCGCAAGTCGGTGACCGCCTTGCTTCGGTTGACCTGGTCAAGCCCCTGGTCGGCATTGGTCAGCGACGACAGCACGCCGCCTCCCCCATATTCCTTGACCGCGTTGATATCGATGTCGGGTCCGGCAATCTCGATTTCCGGAAGCGCGACCTTGAGCGTGTTGCTCGACGCGTCCCAGTTGACGTCCCTGGGCTGAAGTTTCGACAGGTCGAGTTCGTAGCGCACGTCGCCCGGAAGGATCAGGGTCCTGCGTGAATTCATCAGCCCGCCGAGGAACGGCTTGTCGCTCGTTACCACCGAAACATAGCGCGCGCTGAACGCGGTCAGCCGGTTCTGGGCGCGCATCGATTGAAGGCTCGAGCTGGCGATTGTCGTCGGGCTCGGGCCGCCAAAGATGCGGTCGGCGATGCCGCCGCCGACGCC
>JBDSSR010000153.1:0-8599 GCA_039928675.1 Sphingomicrobium sp.
TGAACACGTCGATGATCTTCAATTCGGGCTCGTCCATGCCGCCGTAAAGGTGGTTGAGGAACATTTCCTTGGTCAGCGTCGTGCCCTTGCGGAGCGAAAGCAGCTCCAGCATCGCATATTCCTTGCCCGTCAAATGGACCCGCGCACCGTCGACCTCGACCGTTTTGGCATCGAGGTTCACGGCAAGTTTGCCGGTACGAATAACTGACTGCGAATGGCCCTTCGAGCGGCGGACGACGGCATGAATGCGCGCCACCAACTCATCGCGATGGAACGGCTTGGTGACATAATCGTCGGCGCCGAAGCCGAGCGCGCGCACCTTGCTGTCCATTTCGCCAATGCCGGAAAGGATCAGGACCGGGGTCGAGACCTTTGCATTGCGAACCTTCTTGAGCACGTCGTAGCCGTGCATGTCGGGAAGGTTGAGGTCGAGCAGGATGATGTCGTAATCATACAGCTTGGCGAGATCGAGGCCCTCTTCGCCAAGATCGGTGGTGTAGACGTTGAAGCCCTCGGACCCGAGCATCAGCTCAATGCTCCTGGCCGTCGTCGGCTCGTCTTCAATCAGCAGCACACGCATCGTTGGCTCCCCCGTTCGCGACCGTGACAAGGTTAACTTCGTAACCCGAACTTAACGGCCTTGAAGCGCTCATTAACCATCCGATGTCTGATGGGAAAAGGTTAATATTGTGTAACACGCTGGATTCCTTGGCTTGGTTGCAAGGGAGTCACAAACGCCGGCACTTGCGCTAGAACGCGATCATGCTGTCCGATTGCCTGCTGTTCATCGATGCCGAGGGCCTGGTGCTCGACAAGCCGGCCGGGCTTCCAGTCGACGAACCGAGGCGCGGGGGCGAGTCGATCGTTTCGCGAATCCATGAGCTGAAATGCGGATTCAAACGCTCGCCGACGGCAATGCACCGGCTTGATACCGACACCAGCGGGTGCCTGTTGTTTGCGCGCACGGCCAAGGCCCGGGCGACCTTCCAGCAGGCGTTCGAAGCGCGGCTGGTGGAAAAATATTATCTGGCGATCGTCAGCGGCGAGATCAGCGAGGACAGCGGAATAATCGAACTGCCGTTGGCCAAAACGTCGAGCGCCGAGGCGGGATGGAAAATGGTCGCCGACCGCAATGGCCTCGAAGCCTCAACGCGCTGGCGCAAGCTGGCGGTGCGCGATGGCGACACCCTGGTCGAGTTTCGCCCGCTGACCGGCCGGACTCACCAGATTCGCGCCCATGCCCGAGCCGCGTTCGGGCGCGGGATCATTGGCGACCGCGTTTATGGCGTTCCGGGCGGGCCGATGCTGCTCCATGCCTCGCGCCTGGTCGTCCCGCGCGAGCGTCATGAGACCATCGACGTGACTGCCCCGCTTCCCGATCATTTCGGCACCTGGCGCGACTTCGACAAGCCTGGGACAGAGAATGCGCCCTGAGGATGTCTCGATTCCCGACGACGCGCTGAGCGAAAGCTTCCTGGCGGCGACCGGCCCGGGCGGCCAGAACGTCAACAAGGTCGCTACCGCCGTCCAGCTTCGAGTGGAGCTGTTCAAGCTCGGGCTCCACCCGGACGTTTACGAACGGCTCAAACGGATTGCCGGATCGCGCATCACCAGCGGCGGCGAACTGCTGATCACCGCTCGGCGGTTTCGCACTCAGGACGCCAACCGGACCGATGCGCGCGTCAGGGCGGCGACGCTGATCGCGGCTGCCCATATTGCTCCCAGAGCGCGGAAGGCGACGAGGCCGAGCCGAGCCGCGAAAGCCAGGCGGGTTGACCAGAAAAAGCAGCGCGCGGGCGTCAAGCAGGCGCGCGGAAAGGTGGAGATCGACTGATGCACGACTTGAGGATCGCAAGTGCCGATACGGCGACGCTGTACCGGGACCTCGCGCTGGCGCTCGAAGGGCTGACCGCGGGCGAAAGCGACCCGATTGCCAATATGGCCAATGCCGCGGCTCTGATCTGGGAGAGCCTGCCCGACCTCAACTGGGCGGGATTTTACCGGAACGTTGCGGGCAAGAACGGGCCCGAACTGGTCGTCGGGCCATTCCAGGGCCGCCCGGCATGCATCCGAATCGCGTTCGGCGAGGGGGTCTGCGGAACCGCTGCCGCGACTCGCCAGGTGCAGCGGGTTGATGACGTCCACGCTTTCCCCGGCCACATCGCGTGCGATTCCGCGTCGAATAGCGAACTGGTCGTGCCGATCGTTCGCGACGGCGAACTATTGGCCGTGCTCGATCTGGACAGCCCCAAGGTTGCGCGATTCAGCGAGGATGACGAGGCCGGCTGCGTCAGGCTCGGGGAAATTCTGTCGCGGGTGCTTTAGCTCAGCTGCTCGAGCCGCACATCGTCGAGCGAGCCTGGAATGATCATCACCGGGCAGGGCAGCTTGCCGGCGTCGGTGCCGCAAAAGTTGATGACGAGAGGGCCCGGGCTTCCGGACGGCGCCGCGCCAAGCACCAAAGCGGCGATGTCGGGGCGTTCGCCGACATAGTCGCGAACCGCCTTCACCGCCTCGCCCTGCTCGACCATGACCTTGGCCTCGACCCCGGACTCGTCGAGAAATTCGCCGATTGCGGAGCTGACCACGCCCTGGATGCGAAGCATCTGTTCCTCGGCCATCGCCTGCTGAACCCCGCCGAATTGAACAAAATCCTGCGGTTCGACGATCCCGAGCACTTCGATTCGGCCATTGGTCTTGGCCGCCCTCCGCGCCGCAAAGCGAAGCGCGACGCGCGCTTCTTCGCTGTCATCGACGACGACGAGATAGGTGCGTTTGGCTGTTCCGTCCCCCATTTGTCGACTGTGCTGCGTTAAACCGCGGCCAAGCGCAAGTCGCCGCAGGGGGTTGGCCGCGGACTTGACCGCGCCCGCCGCATCGGGCTTTGAGCGGCCAAGCTTCGTGAACGGACCTTCGCCATGCCGATCGAACTGAAAATGCCCGCTTTGTCCCCGACGATGGAGGAGGGGACGCTCACCAAATGGCTGGTGAAGGAGGGCGACGACGTCAAATCGGGCGATATCCTCGCTGAAATCGAGACCGACAAGGCGACCATGGAGTTCGAGGCGGTCGACGAGGGCAAGATTGCCAGGATTCTGGTTCCCGAAGGCAGCGAGGGCGTCAAGGTCGGCGTTCCGATCGCGATTCTGGCGGGCGAGGGCGAGGATGTCGGGGACGCAGCCGCCGCTCCCAAGGCCGATACGCCGCCGCCATCTCCCCCGAAGACCGCTGGCGCGCCCAAGCCCGACGCGCCACCGGCCCCGGTCGCATCAGCTCCCGCGGTGTCAGCCCCGGCGCCGTCAGCTCCGGCTGCGCCTGCACCGCGCGGCGACGGCGAACGGGTCAAGGCTTCGCCGCTGGCACGCCGCCTTGCCGAGGCGCAGGGGATCGACCTTGCGGGAATCCACGGCAGCGGTCCCGGCGGGCGGATCGTTCGAGCTGACATCGACGGTGCCAAATCGGGCAAAGCGCCACTTGCAGTGGGCCCGCCGGCTTCCGCGCCGGCCACGCATCTGGTCATGCCCGGCCCGATCGAGCAGGCCATTCCGCACGAGGCAATCAAGCTTTCGAACGTCCGCAAAATCATCGCTCGCAGGCTCACCGAATCCAAGCAGCAGATCCCGCACATCTATCTGACCGTCGACATCAATCTCGATGCGCTTCTGAAGCTTCGCGGCGACCTCAACGGAGGGCTTGCAAGCCGAGGCGTGAAGCTGTCGGTCAACGACCTGTTGATCAAGGCACTTGCCCAATCGCTGATCGCGGTGCCCGAATGCAATGTCGCCTTCGCCGGGGATCAGATGTTGAAATACAACCGCGCCGACATTTCGGTCGCGGTGTCGGTTCCAAGCGGGCTGATCACGCCAATCATCGTCGGAGCGGATGGCAAGACAGTCTCGGCGATCTCGGCCGAGATGAAGGATCTTGCGGGCCGCGCCCGGGACGGCAAACTCCAGCCAACCGAATATCAGGGAGGAACCGCGAGCCTCAGCAACATGGGAATGTTCGGGATCAAGCAGTTCGAAGCGGTAATCAATCCGCCCCAAGGCATGATCATGGCCATCGGTGCGGGCGAAAAGCGGCCCTATGTCATCAATGACAGTTTGCAGATCGCGACGGTGATGTCGGCCACCGGAAGCTTCGATCACCGTGCCATCGACGGCGCCGACGGTGCCAAGCTGATGAAAGCTTTCAAGGAGCTGGTCGAACATCCGCTGGCGATGCTGGCTTAGGAGCGGCGCGATGTTCGTGAAGTCGGCTGACAGCAGATATTACCCGGTCTCGAGCGTCGAAAGCCTGTGGACGGCCGATGGCAAGGACTTCGTCAGAATCAGGGATGGGGCAACGGTCGAGCTTGTGCGCGGCGAGGTCGATCGCGCGGTAATCGAAAGTGCGCGGCCGATCCTAGCTGCGCCCGACACGTTTGTGCTTGAACAGATCGACGACCTCTGCCGTCCATCCTCGCATGCCCGAGTCCCGGTCCTCGCCTGGATCGTCAGTCGCGAGCGGGGTCTGGTTCCGGTCACGATCGAAGGCGTCAATCACGGCGCGGACCGCGTACTCCCGATCCTGATGCCTTCGGGCGAGGTCGTCGTTGCAGCCGATTGCACCTACGCTGACGAGGATTCGTTCCTCGATGCGCTTCGCTCCAAAGCTCCCTGAATTTGCCCCGCGAGCCGCTCATTCGGGTCACTGCGATGCCCGCCGACACCAATCCCTACGGCGGCGTGTTCGGCGGATGGCTGATGGGGCAGATGGGGCTGGCGTGCGGGTCGTTTGCTTCGCGGCGGACTGCTGGGAAGGCGATCTTGGTCGCGGCCGACCAGCTCAAATTTCCGGGCGCAATGGCGGTCGGTGACGAACTTAGCGTCTATGTCGAGCTTCTGAAGCAGGGCCGCACTTCGCTTCGCGTAAAGGCCGAGGCGCTAGCCCGCGAGCGCGACGGGGACATTGAAAAGCTGGTTGCGGAGGGCGAATTCACGTTCGTCGCGCTGGATCGGGACAACAAGCCGCGGCCAATTGCGGCGAAAGAGGATGTGAATGGCTGAAACCTACGACCTCATCGTTCTTGGTTCGGGGCCCGGCGGTTATGTTGCCGCAATCCGGGCGGCGCAGCTGGGCCTCAAGACCGCGATCGTCGAGCGCGAGCTGCTTGGCGGAATCTGCCTCAACTGGGGTTGCATCCCGACCAAGGCGCTGCTGCGCTCGGCGGAAGTCTTTCACTACATGACCCACGCCGACGCTTATGGCCTCAGTAATGAAAAGGCCTCGTTCGATATCGCCAAGGTCGTTGCGCGAAGCCGCGGCGTGGCCAAGCAGCTCAACCAGGGCGTCACCCACCTGATGAAGAAGAACAAGATTACGGTGGTGATGGGCGAGGGCGCGATCACTGGTAAAGGCACGATGTCGGTCAAAAGCGCGGACGGGAAGGCGACCGAGCTCGCGGCAAAGCACATCATTATCGCGACCGGCGCTCGGGCTCGCGACCTGCCGTTCGCAAAGGCCGACGGAAAGCGCATCTGGACGTACCGCACCGCCATGACTCCGCCCGAAATGCCGACGGAATTGCTGGTCATCGGATCGGGCGCCATCGGAATCGAATTCGCGAGCTTCTACGCGGACCTTGGAGCCAAGGTGACAGTGGTCGAGATGCTTGACCGAGTGGTCCCGGTGGAGGACGAAGAGGTCAGTGCGCAGCTTGCCAAGAGCCTGACCAAGCAGGGGCTGAAAATCCTCACCGATGCTGGGGTCGAGAGCCTGACCAGCGACGCAAAGGGCGTCACGGCGACGATCAAGACGGCCGACGGGAAGGCCGCCGAGTACAGATTCAGCCATTGCATCGTTGCCGTTGGAATCCTGCCCAATACCGAGAATATCGGGCTTGAATCGCTCGGAATCAAAACAACCAAGGGGCATATCGACACCGATCCGATGTGCCGCACCAATGTTCCGGGCATCTGGGCGATCGGCGATGTCACAGCGCCGCCGTGGCTTGCCCACAAGGCCAGCCATGAGGGCGTCACCGCGGCCGAGGCAATCGCCCAGGAGATGGGCAACAAGGATGCGCATCCGCATCCGACCGACCCGAAAAACATCCCGGGCTGCACTTACTGCCGCCCCCAGATCGCAAGCGTCGGTCTGACCGAAGCCGCGGCCAGACAAGCCGGCTATGAAGTCAAAGTCGGCAAGTTCCCGGCGATCGGCAACGGCAAGGCGATCGCGCTTGGCGAAGTCGAGGGCTTCGTCAAAACCGTGTTCGACGCCAAGACCGGCGAACTGCTCGGAGCGCACATGATCGGCGCCGAAGTCACCGAGCTCATCCAGGGCTATACCATCGGCAAGACCGCCGAGCTGGTCGAAGGTGACTTCATCAATAGCGTCTTCCCTCACCCGACGCTGAGCGAGATGATGCACGAGAGCGTGCTTGCGGCGTTCGGCCGGGTGATCCACATCTGATGGCCGGCCAGACTACCAGCACGCGGACCCTGGTGATCGCGCTTCTCGCGAACCTTGGAATCGCGATTTCGAAGTTCGCCGCGGCCGGAATCACCGGATCGTCGGCAATGCTGACCGAAGGCGTTCACAGCGTCGTCGATTGCACCAACCAGTTGCTGTTGATGTGGGGCCGCCACGCGGCGCGCAAGCCCGCCGACAAGATCCATCCGTTCGGTTACGGCCGGGAAGTCTATTTCTGGAGCTTCGTCGTCGCTGTGCTGGTGTTCGCCCTTGGCGCCGGAGTGTCGGTGATCGAGGGGCTTCGGCACATCGCCAACCCCGAAGAGGCGGTGTCGCCGATCATCGGATATATTGTCCTTATCGTCGCCTTCCTGCTCGAAGGCTGGTCGACGCTCGAAGCCTTCAAGGACTTCAGGAAAGCCAAGGGCGACCTTGGCTGGCTCGAAGCCGTGCGCCAGTCCAAGGACCCGCCAGCGTTCATCGTCCTTCTGGAAAATGGCGCGGCGATGGTTGGCATCGTCGTCGCGGCGGCGGGCCTGCTGCTTGCGCAAACCACCGGCGACCCGTTTTTCGACGGTGCGGCGTCGGTTGTGATCGGGGTTATCCTTGGCCTGACCGCGGCGCTTCTCGCTTATGAATCGAAGGGTCTGCTGATCGGCGAAGCGGCCGATCCGAAACTTGTCCGGAGCCTCCACGATCTGGCGTCCAGCCAGGACGGCGTGGTCGGCGTCGGATATGTCCTTACGATCCATTCCTCGCCCGACCAGATTACGGTCATGATGAATGTCGACTTCCGCAACGACATGCCGGCGGGCGAAGTCGAAACGATCGTCGGCCGGGTGGAGGAGGAAGCGCGACAGCGCTGGCCGCAGGTCAGGCGGCTGTTCGTCCGGCCGATGGAGGGCGCGGGAAGCGAGGTCGACTGATGAGCATCCGCGGGAGAGACGGCCAGTGCGCGCCCTCGCTCCGCAGAAGCGCGATGATCGAACCCAGCGCAAACACCCCGATCGCGATTCCGCCGAGCGCCGGATAGGGCCAGTGATACCAGTAGATGTAGGTCAGCAGCGACAATAGCGACATCGCCTGGACGGCGATTGCAATGCCCGCTGCGCGGCGGGTCTGAAGCGACAAAGCGAGGATCAGCGCCAGAACGTCGGCAAGTAGCCACGAGCGTTCGAGCATCTTGGGCAAAAGGAACGGCAGAGCGGTCGCCGATAGCAGCGCCAAAGCGAGCAGCCGGCGGCGGTTATCGACCGATGCCGAAGCAAGCGCGGCGATTGCAAGCGCTGCACCGGCGGCCGCGACATAGCCGATGATGAAATAGGGGCGACTCGAATGATCGGCGAAGATCGTCGCCGCAATCCACGGGTTGGCGAGCTTGCCCGGGATATGCACCAACGCCGCCTGGCCCGGATAGACCGTCAGCAGGCTCCACGCCGGCCAGCCGAGGAGCCAGGCGGGCACGAGCGAGGCGATGAATACCGCCGGCGGGATCAGCCAGTGCCACCATTGCGCGCGCCGCCCGGCGAGGACTCCAACGATCACCGGGGCAAGGAATATGGCCTGGCTCTTGAAGGCGAAGGCGACCCCGCACCACAGAAGCGCGCGGCTGACCTGCCCGCGGACGATCACGGCGAGCGCAAACACGCACGAGCCCACCCACAAGGCGTCACACTGGCCGAGCAAGGCGGCGTTGATGACGACGGTCGGCAAGACCAGGGTGAAGACGGACAGCCTGGGCGAGGCGCCCAGGGCCTTGAGCAGGGTGGCGACGGCGAACGTCAGGAACAGGCTTCCGCCGATCGACAGCAGCTTGATGATCGCCATTGGCGCAAGGAGGTTGTGGGCCAGCGAGGCTGCAGCGAGCAGATAGAGATAGGCCGGTTCGTAATTGCTGAACGGGTGGGCAAAGGCGCCGGTCGGGCCGTAGCGGACGATGTGCGCGAACCACGGTTCGAGGAACAATTGCATGTCGGGCGGACGGGTCGACCAGTAAAGCGCGTGCGCCATCACCGCGAGCGCAAGTACGGCGGCGAGCCGGCTGGCGGAAAGCTGTTGCCCCGATTCGGCTGCACTCGGAGCGGTTGGGCCCATCCCGGCTGTTTCGGGCAAGATGGTTAATTTGGGGTGTCGAGTGTGCGGG
>JBDSSR010000154.1:0-4266 GCA_039928675.1 Sphingomicrobium sp.
GGAATCAGGCTGGCGGGTCGGCGATCATCGCCGTGAACCGGGCCTCGGCGGCAAGCTTGCCACCGACGCTTGCACGGCCAGCGAATTTGCACACGCTGGCGCGCTTCTGGATGAACTCGACGTCGAGCTGGAGGAGGACGCCGGGTTCGACCGGGGCGCGGAACTTGGCGCTTTCGATCGCCATGAAATAAACCAGCTTGCCCGAGCCTGCGAGCCCCAAAGCTTCGACCGCCAGAACTCCGGCGGCTTGGGCCAGGGCCTCGATGATCAGTACGCCCGGCATGATCGGTCGTCCCGGGAAATGGCCCTGGAAAAACGGCTCGTTGATGGTGACCGCCTTGATTGCGGTGATCGAATGGTCAGGGTCGAGGCGCTCGACCCTGTCCACCAGCAGCATTGGGTAACGGTGCGGCAAGGCTTCCATCACCCGCCGGATATCCAGCGGGCCAAGCGAGGCGCCAGCTGGTTCCTCCGTCATTCGCGCCTATCGGCCCTGGGTCGAGGGTTTGGTCGAGGCCGCCGCCGCAGCCGCCGGGGCGTTGGTCGAGAGCGACGGAAGCGAGGCGTTAAGCGCGGCCACGACGTCGGCGGTCACGTCCAGCGAAGCAGCGGTTGCAAGCGTGGCTGCAACGTCAACCAGCAGCGACGCCCCGCGCTTTTGCATGACCGAGGAGTAGATCGGGTTGAGCTTGTCCTGAATCTGCTTCTGGACATAGCGCTGGTTGTTCTGGATCTGGTCCTGCTGCCGGGTGATTTCGGCCCCACCGGACTGCTGCTTGTCCTGGAACGCCTTGATCCGCGCCTGTAGCGCCGCAGGCGGTTCGCTGCCCTTGAGCGCGTCAATCGCCGACTGGATCGCGGTTTTTTCCGCCTGCAGCGGCGCTGCAAGCGCCTTTTCGCGAGCCTGGAGAGCATTGACCTGCCCACGCAGCGATGCTGCCGCGGTTTTGCAGGCATTGCAGTCGTTGCTGACCCTGTCGAGGTCGACGACAGCAACCACGGCCGGCGGAAGGGCCTGCGCCTGAGCGGCTGCGGGCACGAGCATGGAAGCCGCAATCGCGGCTGTAATCATCAGGTTTTTCATTAGAACGAAGTCCCTACGTTGAAGCTGAACAGCTTGGTTTCATCACCCGGTTGTTTGATAAGCGCCTTGGCGAGGTCGAGCCGCAGCGGCCCGAACGGCGAGATCCAGTTCGCCCCGATACCGATCGACAGCCGCGGTTTGGGCGAATTGCCCTCGAACACTTCCTTGTACCCTGGAATGCGCGAATAGCCCGCCGTGCCCTCAACCGGGCCGCAGCTATTTCCGTGCAGATTTGCCGGAGTGATCTGGAATGCGGCGCCGGTGGTGTTGGTCGGCAGCGGGACACAGGTCGCAATGACGTTGGTGAGGGTCGGCGGAGTGAGATTCCACAGCGAACCGGCATCAATGTAGGCCGAGGGGCGTATGCCCAGGCCGCGCAAGCCCGCGCTGACCGGGAACTCGATTTCGAGCCGGGCCATGTAGTAAGAGCGACCGCCGAGCGAATTGGCGCCCCTTCTTCCGTTATCTGTGTCGGGCAACGGCGTCAGTACTCCGGCGGCGTCGTAGGGGACGCGCTCGACCCGCGGGCCGATGCCCCGGATATCGAAGCCGCGAAGCTGTGGGCCAAAGAAGCGGTCGGTCAGGCGGATCGCTTCGATTTCGTTGCCCAGATAGTCATATCGCTTCGCGCCAAGTGCGGTGATGTAGCCGCCCTCGCCGTGGAGCGAAGCGACCCATCCGCCGCCAAGCCCCTTGAACTGTGTCAGGTCGACGCGTGATCGGGCGTAGCGAATATCGCCACCAAGGCCGGCGAAATCCTGACTCAGGCTGAACCGGCGGCCGCGCGTCGGGTGAATGCCGTTAGTGCTGTCGAATGCCAGCGCTCCGGTAATCGAGGACGTGATTCGTGAACCAAGCTCATCGCAAAGATACTGACCGGCCTTGAGCGGATCGCACAAACCGTTGGTGTAAAAGCTCGCCTGGTCGAGCGAGACCTTGTCCTGCTGAAGAGTGTAGCGACCCCCGAAATTCCAATATTCGGTCAGCGGGAAGCCGACCCGCAGGGTGCCGCCAGTACTGAGCTGGGAATAAGTGGTGTTTCGCGATCCGTTCGCGAGATAGTTGAAGCTGCTGTAATCACGCCGGTACAGCGAAGCACCGAACAGGATCTGCTTGTCGAGGAAATAGGGATCCGCCCAGCCGACCTCAGCCGATTTGGAATAGGCCGAATAGTTGACCGAGGCGGACAACTGCTGGCCTTTTCCAAGGAAATTATTCTGGCTGACCGAAAGCTGCAGAACGAAGCGCTCGAGGCTCGAATAGCCGCCCGAGAACGATAGCTGCCCGGTCGGCTTTTCCTCCACGTTCAAACCGAGCACCACCCGGTCCGCAGCCGAACCGTCGGTCTGCTTGACCTCCAGCTTGTCCTGGAAAAAGCCGAGGCTCTGGATACGGTCCTGGCTGCGCTTGATCTTCAACGCGTTGAAAGCATCGCCTTCGTTCAATCGGAACTCGCGGCGGATCACCTTGTCGCGGGTGGTCGTGTTGCCGGTGATGTCGATCCGTTCGACATAGACGCGCGGCGTTGCGCCGACGCGCAGCGTGACGTTCATGACCCGCTTGGCCACATCGCGATTGTATGAAGGGTTGATGTCGGCGAACGCATAGCCGAGGATTCCCGCGGATTCGTTGAGCGAGGTCACCGAATCCTCGACGGCCTTGGCGTTGAACCATTCGCCCTGCTTCAGATTGGCGATCTTCAGTACCGTGGACACCGGGAAATCGCGCAACGCGCTTTCGGCGTCGACCTTGCCCAGGCGATAGCGAGGGCCCTCTTCGACAAGGTAGGTGATGACGAAGTCGCGGCGGTCAGGCGTCAGCTCGGCAAGTGCCGAAACCACCCGAAAATCGGCATAACCCTGGGTCAAATAAAATGAACGCAGCTTCTGCTGGTCGGCGGCAAGCCGGTCAGGATCGTAAGTGTCGTTCGACTTGAGAAACCCGAGCATTCCGCCCGACTGTTTGGTATACATTTCCTTGCGCAGTCGCCCGTCGCCGAAATGTTCGTTGCCAAGGATATTGATTGCGCGGACCTTGGCCAGGTCGCCTTCATAGATTTCGAACACGACATCGACGCGGTTCTGGTCGAGCTGCACGATCTTGGGTTCGACCCGCGCTGCGAATCGCCCCTGGCGGCGATACAGTTCGAGGATTCGCTCGACGTCGGCGCGGGCACCCGGGCGGGTAAAAATCTGGCGAGGCGCAAGCTTGATCTCGGGAAGAATCTTGTCTTCCTTGAGCTTCTTGTTTCCTTCGAGGATGATGCGGTTGATGACCGGGTTTTCGCGGACTGCGATGACGATGTTGCCAGTGTCCGCGCCACTGATCGTGACGTCGGCAAAAAGCTGGGTCGAATAAAGCGTCTTCAACGCCTGATCGAGCGTTTCGGTGGTGTAGGTCTGGCCCGGCGCAAGCGCGGCATAGGCGCGAATCGTCTCCGGCTCGAGGCGCTGGCTGCCGCGCACGAGGATCGACCGGATCGTCCGTTGGACGGGCGGTGCTACGGGCGCGGCGACCGCTGGCGTCGCCTGCACCTGCGGATCGGTCTGCACCTGCGGAACGGTCTGGGCGACAAGCGGCGATGCCCATCCACCAATCATGGTACCTGCCAATAGCGCAGCGCCTGCGCGCCGATTGAAACTCTGCCTTGCTGAAATCACGCGATCCCGCCTTTTGTGAGTTGGTGCGACGGCGCACTTCGCCGCCTAGCTCCCGTTACTGCCCTGCCCCAAGCCACCTGCCCAATCAAGCCACCTGCCCAATCAAGCCACCTAGCCGATCAGCCCCTGAAGCCGATCCCAAAGACCAAGCGAACCCAGGTCGTTGGCCGTGGTGAAGACGACCAGCGCAAGGATTAGCGCAAGCCCTCCGCGAAATGCCCACTCAAGCGAGCGCTCGCTAAGGGGCCGTTTGCGGACGGCTTCGACCGCGTAGAAAAAAAGATGTCCTCCATCGAGCATCGGGACTGGCAACAGGTTGATGAATCCCAGATTAATTGACAGCAAAGCAAGCAGCTGGACGAACGGCAGAAGTCCGAGTTCGGCGCCCTGCCCGGCGACTTGTGCAATCTTGATCGGACCGCCCAATTGTTTTGGCGAAACCTGGCCGCGGACCAGTTGCACCAGTCCATCGCCAATCGCCCGGGTCAGATTGGCGGTGTAGCGGATCGCCATCGGAACTGC
>JBDSSR010000155.1:0-3230 GCA_039928675.1 Sphingomicrobium sp.
TGTTGACGTTTTTGGAGGCTTGAATGCGCCGAGTTGTCGTCACTGGCATGGGACTGGTCACACCGCTTGGAAGCGATGTCGAGACCAGCTGGAAAAACATCCTTGCGTCGAAAAGCGGCGCCGGGCCCATCACCCATTTCGACGCAAGCGACCAAAAATGCCGAATCGCGTGCGAGGTGAAGCCCGCCGACCATGAATACGGCTTCGACCCCAACAAGCGCGTCGACCACAAGGTGCAGCGCCAGGTCGATCCGTTCATCATCTTTGGAATCGATGCCGCCGGCCAGGCGATCGAGGACGCCGGCCTGCTCGACATGGACGAGGCGACCAGGTTCCGCGCCGGAGTCACCATCGGATCGGGTATTGGCGGGCTTCCGGGGATCGAGAAGGAAAGCATCGTTCTTCACGAGCGCGGCCCGGGACGGGTCAGCCCGCATTTCGTCCACGGTCGGCTGATCAACCTCATTTCCGGCCAGGTTTCGATCAAATACGGCCTGATGGGCCCGAACCATGCGGTGGTCACGGCCTGCTCAACAGGGGCTCACTCGATCGGCGACGCAGCGCGAATGATCGTGATGGACGACGCCGACATCATGCTTGCCGGCGGATCCGAAGCGACCATCTGCCCGATCGGAATCGCCGGGTTTGCCCAGGCCCGAGCGCTAAGCACCAACTTCAACGACCAGCCCGAAAAGGCCAGCCGGCCCTACGACAAGGACCGCGACGGCTTCGTCATGGGCGAAGGTTCGGGCGTCCTCGTCCTCGAGGAATATGAACATGCCAAGGCGCGCGGCGCCAAAATCTACGCCGAAATCCTCGGCTATGGCCTGTCGGGCGACGCCTATCACGTCACTGCTCCGCATCCGCAGGGAAGCGGCGCTTTTCGATCGATGGAAATGGCGTTGCGCAAATCGGGATTGCAGCCGTCGGACATCGATTACATCAACGCCCACGGCACTTCGACACCGCTTGGCGACGAGCTTGAGCTGGGCGCGGTCCGCCGCCTGTTCGGTAACGCCATCGGCACGCTGTCGATGAGTTCGACCAAATCGGCGATCGGACATCTGCTGGGCGGCGCCGGAGCGGTCGAAAGCATCTTTTGCATACTTGCACTGCGCGACCAGATCGTCCCGCCGACGCTCAACCTCGATAATCCTTCGGAAGGCACCGAAGGCGTTGATCTGGTGCCGCACAAGGCCAAGGAGCGGAAGGTTCGAGCGGTCCTCAACAACAGCTTCGGCTTTGGCGGGACCAACGCCTCGCTGATCATGAAGGCGGTGTGAGGCGGCTTGCAGCGGTCGCCGCGGGGCTGATCCTCGCGGCGCTGCTGGTCGTCTATTTCCTGTGGCTCGCGCCGGGGCCAAGGTCCGGGCCGCGCAGCATCATTATCGAGGAAGGCTCGAGCGTCAGCGCCGTCGTTCGCAAGCTTGACCGGCAGGGCGTGATCCCCGGTAGCCCGCGCACCTTCGCAATCATGGCGCGGCTGCTCGGCTCGGGTGATCCGGTCCAGGCCGGCGAATTCGACATCCCCAAGGGCATGGGCGGAGCCGCCATCCTCGACCTGCTCCAGCATGGCCGTCCGGTCCAGCGGCTGATCACCGTGACCGAGGGGATGCCGTCGGTGATCGTCAGCGAGAAGCTTTTGTCCAACCGATATCTGGCCGGGCCGCTGCCGGCGGTCGCGGAAGGCTCGGTCCTGCCCGATAGCTATGGCTATGAACGCGGCGAGACGCGCGCGAAGGTCGTGGCGCGAATGCAGTCGGCAATGACCAAGGTGGTTGCGCAGCTGTGGGCAAAGCGCGCGTCCGGCTGCCCGGTGGCGACTCCGAGCGAGGCCGTCATCCTCGCCTCGATTGTCGAAAAGGAAACCGGCAAGGCAGCTGAGCGGCCGATGATTGCCGGCGTATATTGCAACCGGCTGAGGATCGGGATGAAGCTCGATGCCGATCCGACCGTGATCTATCCGGTGACCAAGGGCAAACCGCTCGGCCGGCGAATCCTGCGCTCGGAGCTCGACGCCGACAACGGCTTCAACACTTATCGCCGCGCGGGGCTTCCGCAAGGTTCGATTGCCAATCCGGGCAAGGCCAGCATCGCGGCCGTTCTTCACCCGGCGGCGACCAGGGCGCTGTATTTCGTTGCCGACGGAACTGGCGGGCACGTGTTTGCCGAAAGCCTTGCCGAGCATCAGACCAATGTCGCCAAATGGTTCGCGCTGCGCCGTCAACGGGGCCAGATGTGAGCGACCGTCAGCTTGGCCAGGCGCGGCGCTTCCTGGGCGTCATCGTGCTCGTCGCGGCAGTGGTCACCTGGGCAATGGGGTTGATGATGAGCCCGCATGAAACCGTGGCCTCGACGGGCGTCGACCATGTCCGCGGAGTGATCGTGACCTTCGCCCGCAAGAGCGCCATTGGGACCATGGTCCTGAGCGCATTGTCGGCATGGCTGCTGTTTCCGCAATCGCGGCCGCGAAATCCGCGGCGTGACTACGCCTTGATGGCCCTGCTTGCAGTGATGGTCGTGACCAGCCTTTACCAGATGTACTGGCTAAGCTCGGTCGGTTAGGTGGGCCGCGCAAGCGCCTCACTGACGACATAGCCCACGCGCCGACCGGTCCCGGCATAGCCCCACGCCCAGCCGAGGCTGTCGTCGAGCATTGCGAACGGTTCGCCGGCATCAAGCATGGTGATCGTTTCCGCGAGGGCCGATGGGCCGGCGTGGAGGGCTGCCGCCACCCCAAGCTCGCGCTTAACCGATTCGGCATAGTGGGAAGCGATGACCTGCCCCGCCAAAGCAACGTCGGCGAGGTCCTTGCGATAAGCATGAAAGGCGGGGTCGGGCGGGTTTGAAGGCCCGGTCAGCGCGGCCCGCTCAGCGCGCTCAGCCTCTGGCGTAGGCGGGCGCTTGTCCGATAATCGGCCGATGGGCCGCTGAGCCGTTGTCGTTCCCTTCGCGGAGGTTGCGCTTGAAGCCTTCAAGGAAATCTGCCCCGTTGGTTGTTCGAACGACGAACACATTGCGCCGGTCGTCCTGGTCCCGTTCGCGGCGGAGATAGCCGAGCGCGCCAAGCGTATTCAAGGCGCGAGTGACGACCGGCTTCGAGACGCCGAGGATTCGTGCCAGCCCGCGCACCGTGTGGGGTCCGGGCGTGAGGTAGACGAGCATCAGCAATGCCATCTGGCGGTTGGTCAGGTCGGGTTCGCCCGAGCGGACATAGGCGATCAGTGCCT
>JBDSSR010000156.1:0-9235 GCA_039928675.1 Sphingomicrobium sp.
AACGGCTCGGTCGCCTGGCTTGCGAGCAGCAGCGTGCAACTCGATGCCGGCGCCAATTTCGGGCTCAACGACCAGACCCCGGATACCGAGTTTTATGCGGGCGTGTCCAAGCGGTTTTAATGGCAGCTTTGGGTGGAAAGCGGACATTAGCCGTCTGGCGGCGGAGGCATCTGCTCCCCAACAGTTACATCGTATCCTTGTGCATTCAGGACCGACGGTGTGGGGTCGCTACGCCAATTCTCCACGCGGCGGTCGGAGGTTATTCTAAACCATCCGGATCCGAAGCCAGACCCACTGCTTTCCATGCCGACCTCATAAACGTGACCGATCACAAGCGGTTTCGCCTTTACTATGCTGGTGCGCCCTCCACCGTAGTCGAAGGGAACACCCTTAAGCGGCTGTCCGTAAAAGATGGGAAAGGGATTGGGGCAGGAGGTCACGTCGAACTGTTCCCACCAGTAGACGTCACCATTCCCCACAAGCGCGGCATCGTCTCCGGGTGCCGGTTTCGCTAACGGCCCACCCTTGGCAACGGAGACCTCCACTCCCCTGATACATTCCGGGTGACGTTCTGACCAAGGGGCAACCACGAAGGCCAACCGCCCATCTATGACTACCGCACGAATGCTATAGGCATAGGAACAACTGCCCAACAGGAGGAGCATGGCCGTCGCGACAGCCAAACGGCAAGGTAGCAACATCGAGCAAAGATGGCCCAAGAGACCAATGGCAGCAATGGGTGGAAACCGGACGCTCAATCATCTTCGATAGGCACTAACCGGCCACTGACATCCTTACTGGCGAGCTGCCCATAGACGATGAAGGCGACTGCCGAGATACCCAACCCGGGTAGCCACGGATAAGCGGGGTCGTTTGTCCAAAACAGGTAAACGAGAAACCCTACGATTGCGGCGAGGACCACCGAGCGGAACACCCCGGGTCGATACTCATACTCAAAGTGAGTCCGATAAGCCGCGAGCCGGGTGCAGACGAGCCAGTCAACCGCCATTGCGGCGATGCAGCAGGCGACAAAGTAGAACAGGACGAGAAGGGCTACCATCCGTCGAGAATGTCAGGCTAGCGAGCTGGTCGCAATGGCGCTCCCTAATGGCAGGAATGGGTCGAAAGCTGCCATTCGCACCGGCTCAACCGCTCAAGCGCCGAGCATCTTCTTCACGCCGCGGGCGGCCTGGCGGAGGCTCTGTTCGTTTTTGACCAGCGCCATGCGGACGAAGCCTTCGCCTTCCTCGCCGAAGCCGACTCCCGGAGCACCCGCGACATGGGCGTCGGTCAAAAGCTTCTTGGCGAATTCCATCGAGCCGAGCGCCTTGAACTGCTCGGGGATCGGTCACCCCAATCGAGACGACGAGAGAAATTCGCGCCTTAGAGCGCTCCTGCGGATTATAATCTTGCGGCAGGAGCTGTGACACGGTGTCTCATCACTTCGCCGCCGATCATTTTCTGGAAGCGTGGATCGTCGCGAAGCCCATCGAGATCGGTGTCGGTCTGGGCCATTTTGAAATGCATGGGAGAGCGCGCGAGCACATTCTCCAGCAAACGCAAGGCTTCTTCCTTGTCGTTGACGTACCCCGCGAGAATGCATGCAAAGTTATACCGCATGGTCAGATTGTCTGGATCGATCAGCATCGCGCGCTCGATCCATTCGAGCGCACGGTCCCGTTCACCCAGGATAGCATATCCGCCCGCAATAATTCCCAGCGCAGCACCGTTGCTTGGATCTTGTTGCAGCGCCCGCAGCGCCTCCGACACCATTTTCTTTGACCCTTCCTGCACCGCTTCCGAATCACCCAGATTCTGAGAACAGGTGACGAGCAGCCCCCAAGCATGAAAGTCACTGTCCATCAGATCGACAGCGCGCCTGTAGTGCCTTGCCGCTTTGGGCATTCCGTTTGGCCGAAGACGCGCCATCCGACCGGCTTCCTTATGCACGTCCCAGGAATCAGGAGCGACTTGCAGCGCTTTGCTCATTTCGAGTTCGGCCTCGTCGTGGCGCTCTTGTTCGGAAAGGCGCCGTGCCTTTGCGCAATAGGCCTCGCCGACCGTGGAATCGATCGACAGAGCGGCGTGGGCTGCAGCGAAGCCGTCATCCAGATCGGAGCGACCATGGCCGTAGTACAAGCTGGACTGGGCGATCGACAGCAGCGCCCATGCTTGGGCATATCGACTGTCGATCTGAACAGCGCGACTGCAGATCCGCATGACGCGCTCCTCTCGTTTCGGATCGCCATGATTCCCCGTGGCCCAATATTCTCTTGCCAACAGGTACAGCTTATAGGCTTCGACATTGGTCGTCCCGCGCTGCTCTATCGCCTTCTTTTCTTCAGGCAGCAGCTTGACCTTAAGCGCGTCCACGATGGCCTTCGAAATTTCATCCTGAATGGCAAAGATATCCTGAAGGTCGCGATCATAACGCTCCGCCCAGAGATGCTCTCCAGATCTGCCGTCGATTAGCTGGGCGTTGATGCGAACACGATCACCCACCTTGCGGACGCTGCCTTCAAGGACGTGACTGACACCGAGCGTCTGGGCCACGCCGGCAACGTCGACGTGCTTTCCCTTGAACGTAAAGGCGGTGTTACGAGCGACAACACCGAGAGCGGAAATCTTCGACAGGTCCGTCGTGATATCTTCACTGATCCCGTCACTGAAATACTCCTGTTCAGCATCGCCACTCATATTGGCGAAGGGCAAAACGCAAATGCACAGGTCTCGGCGTCTCGGGTTCGATTTGGCCGCAGTGCCGGGACCCTGCACACCGGCGAGGGCAACTACGCTTCCGTGGAGCTTGCGCCAACCAGCAGTCTCTTTGTCCCCATTCCAATCCTTGAGATCCGCGCACTGGATCTGGTTGAACGGCAGTGGCGGAGTGGTTCCGTCGATACTTCCCTGGACGAGAGTGCCCGCATTTCGTGCGCTATCTGCTTCCGCCCGCACCCATTGCGATTTTGCGGCTTCTGAAGACCAGAGAACCACGACCGCCTTCGCCTTGGTAAGGTACTCCTCAATCACTTCGCTGTAGGACCTATGGGCCGGCAGCTCATCGTCGCGCCAAACGCAGTATCCAGCTCCCCGAAGTGCATCCGCGACACGCCCGGCGAAAGCCTCATCGGACCGCGAATAGGAGACGAAAACGTCCGTCATCTATCTTCCTTGCCCATTGGCGGTGGATATCACCAGTTCAGCGAAGAGTCTTGACGGTCAGCGAAAGGTACGCCGCTCAACGTTCGGGCGTTTCACGTTTAGCAGAGAGTAACTTGTAATGCCGAGTGCGCAATGACCAACCCAGGCCCAAGCATCTAAGGTCCGCAATGGGTCGAAAGCTGCGGTTCGCACCGGCTCAACGGCTCAAGCGCCGAGCATCTTCTTTACGCCGCGGGCGGCCTGGCGGAGGCGCTGTTCGTTTTCGACCAGCGCTATGCGGACGAAGCCTTCGCCTTCCTCGCCGAAGCCGACTCCCGGAGCAACCGCGACATGGGCGTCGGTCAAGAGCTTCTTGGCGAATTCCATCGAGCCGAGCGCCTTGAACTGCTCGGGGATCGGCGCCCAGGCGAACATCGAGGCGGCCGGAATGGGGATCGGCCAGCCGGCTCGGCCAAAGCTTTCAACCAGGACGTCGCGGCGCTTTTTATAGAGCGCTCGGTTGGCGGCGATGATGTCCTGTGGCCCGTTCAATGCAGCGCAGGCGGCGGCCTGAACGGGGGTGAACGCGCCATAGTCGAGGTAGGATTTGACCCGCGCCAGGGCTTCGATCAACCGGGCGTTGCCGACCGCGAACCCCATCCGCCAGCCGGCCATCGAAAAGGTCTTGGACATCGAGGTGAACTCGACCGCGACATCCTTCGCGCCGTCGACCTGGAGGATCGATGGGGTCGGCGTGTCGCCGAAGTAAATCTCGGCATAGGCAAGGTCGGAAATGACGATCAGGTCGTTGTCCCGCGCAAAGGCGACCAGCCGCTCGTAGAAGGGCAGGTCGGCGACATAAGCGGTCGGGTTGGACGGATAGCCGACCACCAGCACCTTGGGCCTTGGGACGCTGTAGTGCATCGACATTTCGAGGCGGCGGAAGAAATCCTCGCCCGGAGCCGCCGGGATCGAGCGGATCGCGGCGCCGGCGATGACGAAGCCGAAGGTGTGGATGGGATAGGACGGGTTGGGCGCAAGAACGACGTCGCCCGGCGCGGTGATCGCCTGGGCGAGGTTGGCAAGCCCTTCCTTCGAGCCAAGCGTGACGATGACTTCGCGGTCCGGATCGACGGTGACGTTGAAACGGCGCTGGTAATAGGCCGCCTGGGCCTTGCGCAGCCCGGGGATTCCGCGGCTTGCCGAATAGCGGTGGGCGGTCGGCTTGGATGCGACTTCGCACAGTTTCTCGATGACGTGGGGCGGCGGAGCGCCGTCGGGATTGCCCATTCCAAGGTCGATGATGTCGGCCCCCTGGGCGCGAGCCGCGGCCTTCATCGCGTTGACTTCCGCGAAGACATAGGGGGGGAGGCGGCGAATGCGGTAGAAGTCGGAGTCCATGGGACGGTTCTGGCCTCGATGCTGCCGTGCGGCAATAGGTGCGATGGCGCTGCTTTCCGGCGCGTCGTCAGTGACCGCGTTCCAATCGCGTTCAACGAATCGCATTCAACCGCTTGTTGACGGGCAAGCATTTGTTTCCGTTAACCTTTTACCGATACCCGAAAGAAGCTCGGAAGGCTTCAGTAAGAGCGTCTCGAACGCTCACGGATCGGAACTTCCAATGGCCAAGACGAACGGCCCTATGGCGACCGCCGAGGCGCCGCAGTCGCTCGCAGCGGTCGCGGTCCTGCCCGTGCTGGTCAGCCATCAGGCGCAGGGCGCAACCGATTTCACCCAGTCACTCGGCGTGGTCACGCACATCGATTCTGGCTGGTCGCAGTGGACCGACGCACCGCTGCTTCTGAACGAGCTGTCCTACCTCGGTATCACCACGGTGCGCGACGGATCGCCGTTCGAATATGCACTGCCGACCATGATCACGCTCGCCCAGGCAGGCGTGCATTTCGACCTGCTGGAAGCGAACGTCTATTCGTTCGATCAGCCGGGCCAGATGAACGCGGCATTGGAAGTGAGCCGGGCGCATTTGCTCGAGGCCGCGGTCCCGGGCAGCGTCATCGCGTTCGAAGGCAGCAACGAATATACCACCAACAGCTATTTGCTGAACGGCGCCAACTCGAATGGCAATCTCAGCTGGGGGCTGACCGATGCCGCAGCGCTGAGCGCCGCAGTTCATGCCGATCCATTGTTCGCGGGTGTAGCGGTAATCGCGCCGTCGGCGATCCAGCTCGACTCGCTGCCCGATTTTTCCGCGGTCGCCGATGCATCGAACGTCCATATCTACGGCGGGGTCGGCCAGCAGCTACAGGACCTGATCATCAATTCGGTCGGGTTCGCGCAGGCATCCAATCCCGGCGCCCCGGTCTACATCACCGAAACCGGCATCTCGAGTTCGGGCTATGGGAGCTCGACCTGGGGCGTCGCCGATGAGCACACGCAGGCGATCATCGACCTCAACGCCGTGCTCGACGGGTTCAGCGCCGGCGCGGACATGACCTTCCTTTATGAGCTGATGGATGAGCCGGGCGGGGCGAACCTGCAGGAACAGCATTTCGGCCTGTTCAATGCCGACGGGACGCCCAAGCTGGCTGCTACCGCGATCGGCAATTTGACCCATTTGCTGGCCGACGACGGCAATGGCGGGGTGGCGCCCGGAAGCTTGAGCTACGCGCTGTCAGGGCTGCCGCCAGGTGCGTCGTCGATGCTGCTGGAGAAGTCGGACGGAACGTTCGAGCTGATCGTCTGGGATGGCCGGGCAACGCTCTACGACGGGACGGGCAACGTCACGCCGCCTTCATCCACGGTGACCCTGACGCTGGGCGCCGCGGCCTCCTCGATCAGCCTGTTCGATCCGCTGCTGGGGACGAGCGCGATCGCGACCCAGGCCAATGCGACATCGATTTCGTTCCAGCTCTCGGCGGACCCGCTGGTTCTGCAGCTGCAATTCGGTTCGGTCACGGGTGCGCCTCGCCCGCCAGCCGTCAGCAATGCCACGGTCAGCGGCAACGGCAGCGCGGCGCTGACGGGAACGGCCGATCCCAACAGCGTCGTCAAAATCTATGAGGGATCGAAACTGCTCGGCTCCACCATTGCCGATGGCCAGGGCAACTGGTCGCTGACCACCCCAAGCAGCACGGCGCAGAAGCACGCGTTGACGCTGACCGAGACGACGGCGAGCGGGCAAGCGATCAGCAGCGACGGATTTGTCTATTACGGCAAGGCCAAGCAGACGCTTGCCGGCGCCAGCGGCGACGACGTGCTTGTCGGCGCGTCAGGCGACCGCCTGACCGGCGGGCTGGGCCACGATCATTTCGTCATCAACACTGCGCCCGGCAAGGAAGCGATCAGCGACTTCCAGGCTGCCGTCGGAAGCAACCTCGGCGACCAATTGTGGCTCGATCACCGGCTGTCGCCGAACTTCGCCGACGTCATGGCCCACGCCACGCAAAGCGGGACGAGCGTCCTCATCACGTTCGACAGAAACAACGTCATCACGCTTGAGCATGTGACGATGAGCGATCTCCACGCCAGCGATTTCCTGTTTTTCTAGACGACAGGCGCTTCAGGCGACCGGCAGCACGTTGAGCATCGTCTGGGGGGGGGCGGCGAATGCGGTAGAAATCGGAGTCCATGCCGTGGGTCAAGACGGCGATGTTGCGTTGCATCAGTCCCTATATGTCGGCGGGCCTTCGTCAGAACAGGATCGGATGGCTGATTCCGTTGAAGCTGTAATAGACCCACAAGCGGCGAGCGCTGTCGTTGGCGACCGGCGCCGACATCTTTCCGACGCAGCCCATGCAGCCGCGGGTTGGGTCCGCGACCTGGACGACCGCGTGGACGTCGTATCGACGGTCGGGCTCGATGCGCAGTCGTCGAGTGACCGAAGCGATCACCCTGCCGCGCCGAACCAGGCTCGCCTCGATGGTCAGCCAGCCGCCCGGCGAAAGCTGCTGATCATACAGGTGGTGGCCGAACATTCCCCGGTCTGCGGGCCCATGATGCGCGGGTGCGGTGCCCCAACCGGCACCGCCTCGGGAACGAAATCTGATGCTCTCGTTGCTGCGCAGCGAGCCGTCCTGAAAGTAGCTGATGCCGGCGTCCTTATTGGGCGCCCGAAAATCCTGGGCGGTGGCAAGCAGGAGCGCGGCAAACAAAAATCCGGTCATCGCGCGACACTATCGCCCGAGCTTCGTTTCATTGGCAAGGTCGCGTAAGGCTGAAGCGATGGCTGACGAAAACAAGACCAAGCCGGGCGCGGCAATTCCAACGCTCGAGGACTGGCAGCACTGGACCCTGGTGATGGGCCGGGCGCAGCAGATGATGATGGAGGCGTGGGCCGAAAGCCTCGACAAGGACCGGCCGATGCCCAGTTTCGGCTCGGCGTGGAGCCCGGGGAGCCCGGGGAGCCCAGGGAGCCCGGGGACTGCTGGGACTGCTGGAAGTACTGGGAGCCCGGGCGCATTCGGCCTTGGTGCAATCGCGAAGGCCGACGATCCGATTGCACTGATGACTGCAGGGGCGCAGGCTTGGGCCAAGGGCCTCGAAAGCTGGGGCAAGATTTTCGGCGGAGTGACAGCGGCCCCGGCGAGCGGCGAACCGCCTGCCGCGCCCAGCAAGGATCGCCGCTTCGCTGCCCCCGAATGGTCGGAAAACCCGATCTTCGATACCATCCGCCAGACCTATTTGCGGGTTTCGGACCAGCTTTTGGAAACGGTCGACGAGATCGACACGGTCGATTCGGGCACGCGCGAGAAGTTGCGCTTTGCGACCCGCACGTTCGTCGATGCGATGAGCCCGTCCAATTTCGCACTGACCAACCCCCAGGTGCTCAAGCGAACGATCGAAACTCGCGGCGAGAATCTGCTTCTGGGTCTTGCCAACATGCTTCGGGACATCGGCCAGGGGCAGCTGAGCCAGACCAGGGACGGCGCGTTCGAAGTTGGGCGCAACCTTGCAAGCACGGCGGGCAAGGTCATTCGGCAGACCCCGCTCTATCAGCTGATCCAGTACACCCCGACGACCGACGGGGTATTGCGCACTCCGCTGGTGATCTTCCCGCCGTGGATCAACCGCTTTTATATCCTCGACCTCACCCCGGAAAAGAGTTTGGTCAAATATTGCGTCGACGAGGGCATTTCGCTCTTCATGGTGAGCTGGAAATCGGCCGACGAAAGCATCGCGGACGCGCGGCTCGACGATTATGTCCGCGGCGGCCAGATCGACGCCATCGACACCATCCGCGACCTTCTCGACGTGGAGGCGGTCCATGCCGTCGGCTATTGCGTTGCCGGCACGACGCTTGCCGCCACCCTGGCGTATCTCGATGCCAAGGGCGAAGCTGCTAAAGTCAAGAGCGCGACCTTCTTCACCGCTCAGGTCGACTTTGCCGAGGCCGGCGATCTGAAGCTGTTCACCGGCGAGGCGACCATGGCGCTGCTCGACGAACTGACCAGGGAGAAGGGCTTTCTCGACGGTCGCTACATGGCCGCGACCTTCAACCTGCTGCGCGGCCGCGACCTCATCTGGAGCTATGTCGTCAACAATTATCTGCTTGGCGAAGAACCGGCGCCGTTCGACCTGCTTCACTGGAACAGCGACACCACCAACCTGCCCGCCGGCTGGCACCGCGACTATCTCGACAGCTTCTACAAGGGCAACAAGCTGGCGCAGAAGGGCGGGATCACGGTCGATGGTATAGCGATCGACATCGGCCGGGTGAAGACGCCCGCCTATATCCAGGCCGGGCGCGAGGACCATATCGCGCCGCCGCAGAGCGTGTGGAAGATCATGGACCATTTCGCCGGACCCAAAAGGTTCGTGCTTGCCGGATCGGGGCATATCGCCGGGGTGGTCAATCCGCCCGCCGCGCAGAAGTACCAATATTGGGTCAATGACGGGGCTGCCGGCACGCTTGCCGAATTCGTTGCCGGAGCCTCGGAGCAAAAGGGCAGCTGGTGGCCCGACTGGGTCGAATGGCTCAAGGCGCAGGATGGCGAGACGGTCGCTGCGAAAGGCGCGCGAATTCCCGGCCAGGGCAAGCTCAAGGCGATCGAGGATGCCCCGGGGAGCTATGTCCGGACGCGTTGAGCGCGCTTAGCAATTTTCGTATTTCCAGTTCCGTCGCTTGCCTTCGCCC
>JBDSSR010000157.1:0-6474 GCA_039928675.1 Sphingomicrobium sp.
GACAGTCGTGAAGGTGGCCGTTGCAGTGACCTGCGGTCCGACCGCCGCGAGCTGCGCCACCGGGGCGCCCGCAAAAGCAATGGCCGTTGCATTGGCAGGGCCACTTGCGTCGGCGTTTGCATCGATCGTGATCATGCCGCTGTTCGTTACATTCGCCATCGCGTCGCCGCCCGAAGCACCGATCGACTGGCTGACGCCCACATTGACCACGGCGGAAGCAAATGCGTTGCCGTTGAAGGTGGTCTGCGTCGGGCCGACGCCGATGATCCGCGAACCGGCGGTCGCCGTAGCGGTTGCAGCGGCGGTGATCGCATTGCCGTTGTCCAGCGATGCCGAGGCCGACCCGCCGTCGAAGGCCAAAGCCGACTGGTAAAGCGCGGCACCGGCGTAAGCGGTTGCAGACGCGCTTCCGCCGGTTCCGTCGGCCACCGCGTTGGCGGAGATCGAGAGCGTTCCTGCATTTTCCAGCGAGACGCTCGCCATGCCGCCCGCAGGCGTCGCGCCCGTTCCGTAGGCCGATGCGTATTGATCAAGGGCGTAGGAGCCGTCGGCCGAAGCGAAGGCCGACTGACCGGTCGCCGTGGCGTTGACTGCCAGCGACAATGTCGCGTCGTTGGTTTCCGCGATCGTCGCGTCACCGCCGCCGGCCGCAGTCGCCGATTCAAAGACGCCGTCCGCGAACGCCGTGGCGTAGGCGGTGTCGTTCGACAGGGCGCGCGCATTGGCTTCGATGGTCAGCGTGCCGCTGTTCGTCACATTGACGATCGCGCTACCGCCGCCGCCGGCATGAGCCTCGACATAGGCAGCGCTCGAGACGCTGGCATAGGCCGTTCCGTCACCGACAGTGCCGTTGGCGCTGGCGTTGGCAACGACGAAGTTGTCGCCGCCAAGAACTAGCGAGGCAGTTGCGTTGCCGCTGGTCGCCGACGCATTGACCTTCATTCCTAACTCGACGGTCGCCGAAGCATAGGCGCTGTTGCCAGCTGCCGAAGCCGTGGCGTGGATGTCGATCCCGCCGGCCTGTGAGAGGACTGCAAGGGCGTCGCCGCCACCAAGCGCGGAAGCAGTGGCCCACACCGCGCCGTCGTTACCGTAGATATAGGCATAAGCTTCACCCTCGGCGTCCATCGTGACGCCGCGCGCAAGAGCGCCGATGTCGATCGAACCGACGCCCGAGATAACTGCCGAAGCGTTGCCGCCGTCGTAGGCATAAGCCTCCGCGCCGACTGCCGAATAGTTGCTTGCATACGCCGTCGCGCTGCCGCCCGTTGCCTGGGCGCTGGCAATCGCTTCGACGTTGAGGTTGGCATCGTTGGTGATCAACGCCGTTGCGTCACCGCCGACCGGAGTCGCGCCCGTGCCATAGGCCGAGGCGCTGACTAGAACGGCGCTCGAATTGTAGGCGTAGGCATAAGCACTCGTACCGTTGGCGAGCGCAACCGCGAGAATGTCGATATCGCCGCTGTTGACCAGCTCCGCCGAAGCGTTGCCGCCAACCGTCGCGGTCCCGACCACGGTCTGGCCCGAAGCCGCCGCAGTGATGTGGATGGCCTGCTCGTTATATGCCGTTGCATCGGCGTAGGTCGATGCGATGGCAGCGGCCAGCGCTTCGATGGTCAGCGGGCCAGTATTGGTCAGCGACGCGCTCGCATCGCCGCCCTGCTGAGCATAGGCCGTCTGCGAGATTGCTTCATAGACTGAAGCGTAGGCGTAGGCGTTGCTGGTCGTCCCCGAAGCGATCGCGATCGCTTCGATGTTGCCACCGTTGAGCGTAATCGACGCATCAGCGTCGCCGCCGCCGTAGGCATAGGCATATTGCTCAATGCCATACTCATTCGTGGCATAGGCATAGGCCGAGCTCCCGATCGCATTGGCGTCGGCGGCAATGTTGATCGCTTCCTGGCTGATGATCGCGGTGGCATCGCCTCCGGTATAAGCGGCGGCGCTTTGCACGACGCCTTCGTAAACGTAGGCGTTGGCATATCCCTCGGTTCCGCCGACTGCGTTTGCGACCGCCGAAATATTGATGGTACCTGCGCCCGTAAGGGTCGCCGTCGCGTCCCCGCCGGTGTAGGCGGTGGCCGACTGGCTGATCGCGTAATAGACCGTCGCGCTGGCATTGGCGTAGCCCGTTGCCGTTGCGTTGGCGATCGCTCCAACGTTGATTTCGCCATCATTGGCGAGGTCGACCGTAGCGTCGCCGCCGCTCGAGGCATAGGCGTACTGGTAGAGAGCGGATTCGACCGATGCCGAGGCCGAGGCCGACGAGCCCGAGGCCTTTGCATTGGCGAGGACGTTGATCGTGCCGCCGTTGGTCAGATTAACCGTCGCATCGCCGGTGCCGTAGGCATAGGCTTCCTGCGAAATCGCGTTGTAGACCGTCGCCGACGCATCGGCTTCGGTTCCGGCGATGGCAGTGGCCGTCGCGTGAATGCTGATGGTGCCGTCGTTGGTCAGATTGTCGGTCGCGTCGGCGTTCGTGTAGCCGTACGCATATTGCGCGACCGCATAATCGTTGGACGCTTCGGCGCTCGCCGAGCCCGTCCCACCGTTGGCAACAGCCACGGCACCGATGTCGAGCGATCCGGCAGGAGCGGTTCCGACCGCCCCAACAATCGTGATGTTGTTCACTGCCGCGCCGTCGGTGCCATAGGCATTTGCCGACTGCGAGATGCCATCGTCAATTGAGGCGCTTGCCGAAGCCCCGGTCGCGCCGGTGGCCATGGCCGTCGCAGCAATCGACAGCAGTCCGTTGCTTGTCAGATTGTTGGTCGCAAGCCCGCTCGCCGTGGCCACCGCATATTGCGTGATCGCCGACGACACCGAAGCCGAAGCCTCCGCGTAACCCGAAGCGGCGTTGGCCTCTGCAAGCGCGCTGATGTTGAGCGTGCTATTATTCGTGATGATGTTGGTCGCGTTACCCGAGGCGGCATAGGCCTCCTGGTAAATGACGCTTTCGCTGACCGAGGCATCGGCCGACGCGAAGGTGGCGCCATTGGCAATCGCCGTCGCATGGATGGTGAGCATCCCGTCATTGCTGACGAGGTTCGACGCATCGCCCGCGCTGGTAGCGTCGGCTGACTGATAGATGGCCGAGCTGATCGACGCATCTGCATAGGCATCGCCCGACGTTGTGTTGAGCGCGGTAGCAACCGCGACCGCGCCGATGTCGAGCGTTCCGGCACCATTGGTAACCGAGTTCGACGCGTTGCCGCCCGATGATGCGCTGGCGTTCTGGGAGATTGCTTGCGAGTTGCTCGCCGACGCATTGGCATAGGTCGAGCCGACCGCAATCGCCACCGCGTCGATGTTCAAAGTCCCGGCGTTAGAAACGAGGTTGCTCGCATCACCGCCGCTCGAAGCCGACGCATTCTGGGAGATCGCGTTGTAAACGCTGGCGCTCGCCGAGGCAGAGCCCAGTGGCGCGCTGGCCACTGCGAGGCCCACAATGTTGAGCGTGTCCGCGCCATTCACGACCGAGTTGTTTGCGTCCGCACCGGAGTTTCCGTCGGCGGACTGATAGATCGCCTCGTAATTGGAGACATAGGCATAAGCTTGAGCGCCGGTCCCGGTCGCCACCGCATGCGCGATGGCATCGAGGTTCATCGAGCCCTGGTTGTTGACAACGTTGCTGGCGGCGTTGCCGGCGCCAGTCGCGGTCGCGCTCTGATACATCGCATAATAAGTGATGTAGGCGCTCGCGTCGGCCGCATAGCCGGTCGCATTGGCCGAAGCGCCGATGTTCATCGTGCCACTGTTGAGAATGTTGTTGCTGGCGCTGCCGCTTGTCGCGCTTGCATATTGGTAGATGCCCGTCTGGAGCGTGGCGTCGGCCGACGCAGTCGCGAGCACGGTGGCGCCGGTCGAGTGCGCGTTGGCAACTGCCGTGATGCTCAGCAGGTCGCTGTTGTTGACCGTATTGGAAGCGCCGCTAACACCCGTCGCCGACTGCGAGATACCAACATAATTTGAGGCCCTGGCATCAGCTGGTCCGCTGCCCGAAGCGCTGGCGAATGCATCGACGTACAGGGAGCCGTCGTTGTCCAGCGTGTTGGAGGCCGCGAAGTCCGTGGCATACGCGCCTTGGGCGATCGCCGAGTTGAGTATCGCGGTTGCCGAAGCCGCTCCGGCGACACCCGTCGCGATCGCGACCGCGCCGACTTCGGCGCTGCCGGTGTTGGTCAGAAGCAGATCGACGCTGGTCGCCGTGTCATGCTGGTAAATCTGTCCGAGTGCGGTCGTGTTGACGACTGCAACTGCCGGGTTGGTCGAATCGATGACGCCGAAGAAGCAGGGGCTGCCCGGCGGAGTTGCGATGTCGCAGATCTCGATCGTGTCGACCGTCGTGTTGGCGCCGGGATAGACGCCGTCAGCCAGCGCGTCGTGCGGCGCGGCAAAGGCTGGTGTCGCGAAACCGAGAGCGCTGAGGGAGGCCCCCGTGAGAAGCGCAATACGCCGGTGCGAGTTCGTCATCATGTAATCCCCTGTTTGTCACCGCAACCGCGGCCTTAGTTGTCAGTGGAATGGCCCCGCTTGGAAGCTGTCATTGGGGCCGGCATAGTCGGCACACATGCAGCCCCGCCGCCAGACGGAACATTCCTCTGACTGTGGCTTATGTCTGGAAATTCAGAAAAGCAAAGCCGAAAAGTTGATCCGAATTGATAATTATCGCGGTTTGGGGGGCGGCCTGTGGCTGAGCGGCAACAGTATCGGGCCGGGGTAAACGCAAATTCTACAGTCAGGGTTTCCCCCGCGCGCGAGTTCAGCGCAGGGCAAGGATTGCGCGGCGACACGTATCTCGCCGATAAGGGGCGGAGCCGCTACTGGTCCGGCCCTTCCGAGTTCGCTTGTCGGACGTCATAGTTTTCATTTTCTCTGGGAGAATCGCGTGTTTGATCGTCACCTTTCGCTTGCCGTACTGATCGCGCTGGGCGTTTCCGCGCCGGCGCTTGCAACCGCGGCCGCCGCTCAGCCGGCTGCGGCCAGGCCGGCTGGCGCCAAGCCGGCAACCGCGGCGCCAGCGCAGACCCGCGCTGCTTTGGCCAATACGCTTCAGGCCAATTTCAAGACTATCGACACCAACGGCGACGGAACCCTGTCCTCTGCCGAGCTTCAGGCAGTCGAGGCGAAGGTACTTCAGCAACGCGTTGTCGCGGTCCGCGCCCGGATCGATGCCGAGTTCACCAAGCTCGACACCAACAAGGACGGTCAGCTGAGCAAGGCCGAATTCATGGCCGCCGCTCCCTCGGCTCCGGCCCAGGCGGCCAATGGCGCGGCCCTCCTCACCCAGCTCGACAAGAACAAGGATGGCAAGGTCACGGTCGACGAATATCGCACCCCGATCCTCGGCCGCTTCGACTCGGTCGATACCAACAAGGACGGCACCATCAGCGCTTCGGAACGCGCCGCCGCCCAAGGCCGGGCCTCTAAGTAACGGGTTGGTCCGACGACCGGCTGGTCCGACGACTGGCCGATTGAACTGAAGGACGGGCGCGCGCCGGGCTTGTGCGCGCCCGCTTCCCATTCTAAGACCCGACTCCCCTGGGGCGCTGCATCGAGCAGCTGAGACCGGCGTTGATCGCCGGGACCCATCGAACCTGATCCGGTTAGGACCGGCGAGGGTCCCTGGCGAAGTCGTGCTTCGCCGGGCGCCCGCAAGGAAGAGGAGAGTCCAATGGGCGATGCCCCGGCACGTACCGAACTGACCGTTACCACCGGCCTGATCCGCGGATCGCGCAAGATCTACGTGGGGCCCAACCACGTCGCGATGCGCGCCGTAGATCTCGAACCCTCGTCGGGCGAGCCGTCGGTCACGCTCTACGACACCAGCGGGCCATACACCGACCCGGCCCACCACGTCGACATCATGGGCGGCCTGCCCGAGCTTCGCCGCGACTGGATTCGCGGGCGCGGCGACGTTGAGGAAGTGGCGCAGAGGGAAGAGGCTCCGGAAGACAACGGACAGCTTGGCCCGGACCGGTCTGGCGGTGTGCAACCCTTTCCAAAGGTTAGGAAAAAGGTGCTACGCGCAAAGGCTGGCCAGAACGTCAGCCAGATGCATTATGCGAAGGCCGGAATCATCACCGCGGAGATGGAATATGTCGCGGTTCGTGAGAATCTTGGCCGCGAGAATCTCGGGCGCGAGCAGGCGCTCGACCAGCCGCGCGACGGCCAGGACTGGGGCGCCTCGATCCCCGACTTCGTCACTGCGGAATTCGTCCGCGACGAAATCGCCCGAGGCCGGGCAATCATCCCCAACAATATCAACCACCCCGAAAGCGAGCCGATGGCGATCGGCCGCAACTTCCTGGTCAAGATCAACGCCAATATCGGCAATAGCGCGGTCGCGTCCGACGTTGCGTCCGAAGTGGACAAGATGGTCTGGGCGATCCGCTGGGGCGCCGACACGGTCATGGACTTGTCGACCGGGCGCAACATCCACGACACCCGCGAATGGATCATCCGCAACTCGCC
>JBDSSR010000158.1:0-15408 GCA_039928675.1 Sphingomicrobium sp.
GCGAGCGGCACCGCCATCGCTATGAAGTCAACGTTCATTACCGCGACGCGCTCGAGGCTGGCGGGCTGGTGTTTTCGGGGATGTCGCCCGACGGCCAGCTTCCCGAAATCGTTGAGCGGCCCGACCATCCATGGTTCATCGGAGTCCAGTTCCACCCCGAGCTCAAGAGCCGCCCGTTTGCGCCCCATCCGCTGTTCGCAGGCTTTATCGAGGCCGCGGTCAAGCAAAGCCGCCTGGTCTGAGCGGTCGCAGGTTCAGCCTGCCTGAGAAGTTAAATCTTTCACCTGCGGAACGGTCGGTCGACCCCGGCCGTTGGCCAAATGAAAAGGGAGTAGTTTTTCATGTTCATGACCATCGCAATCATCCTGTTCGTCCTGTGGCTTCTTGGCGCCTTCGTCCTTCATGTCGGCGGCGGGCTGATCCACATCATCCTGGTGATCGCGGTCATCGCCATCATCTGGCATTTCGTGGCCGGTCGCCGAGCGGTCTAGTCGCGCCCGGTCATTGACCGTTGCGGTGCGCTTCAAGCGCCCTTAAATCCGGTCAATGACCAACAGCATTTCGACCCGCCTGGCGGTGCTCGGCTCCGGGCCCGCCGGGCTGACCGCGGCAATCTATGCGGCGCGCGCCGGGCTTGCTCCGGTCGTCATCCAGGGCATCCAGCCCGGCGGCCAGCTGACCACCACGACCGACGTCGAAAACTATCCGGGGTTCCGCGACGTCATCCAGGGCCCTTGGCTGATGGAGGAAATGCAGGCGCAGGCCGAGCATGTCGGCACCCGCGTGCTGTGGGACCATGTCAGCGCGGTGGACCTGTCGCGCCGTCCGTTCCGGCTGACCGGCGACGGCGGTACCCACTATGTCGCCGACGCGCTGGTCATCGCCACCGGAGCGCAGGCCAAATGGCTGGGCTTGCCGTCCGAGGAACATATGAAGGGCCGGGGCGCTTCAGCCTGCGCGACCTGCGACGGCTTTTTCTATCGCGGCAAGAAGGTCGCGGTGATCGGCGGCGGCAATACCGCGGTCGAGGAGGCGCTGTACCTCACCAACCACAGCAATGACGTCACGCTGATTCATCGGCGCGACTCGCTCCGCGCCGAAAAAATCCTCCAGGACCGGCTGTTCGCCAATCCCAAGATCAGCGTCGTGTGGGACAGCGAAGTGCTCGAATTCGTCGGCGCGGGCCAGCCCGAAGCGTTGGTCGGGCTCGATATCCGCAATCGCCGAACGGGCGAGACCAGCCGGGTCGAGGTCGAAGGGGCGTTCGTCGCGATCGGGCACAAGCCGGCGACCGAGCTGTTCGCCGGTCAACTCGACCTCGACGAGGACGGCTATATCGAGGTTGCTGCTGGAACCACCCGAACCAGCGTCGACGGCGTGTTCGCCTGCGGCGACGTAATGGACAAGCTCTACCGCCAGGCAGTGACTGCGGCGGGGACTGGGTGCATGGCCGCGCTCGACGCCGAGAAATATCTGGCGGCGCAGGAATATGAGGCAATCGCCGCCGAATAATGATGCCGTCCAAGGGGGTAGCCGAACGATGAAGCCGACCGGACCGATCCCGCCTTTTTTCTCGGTCGCTGACGACGGCCAGCTCCAGATCGGCGGAACTGGGGTCGAGGAGCTGGTCGCGGCGGCCGGCGGAACCCCGTTGTTCGTTTACGACAATAATATCATCGGCGGGCAGATCGCCCGGCTGCGCGCTGCAATGCCGGACGGGATCGCCATTTTCTATGTGGTCACCGCCAATCCAAGCGAGGAGTTGCTGAGCTTCATCGGCCGCTACATTGATGGTTTTCGCGTGGTCTCGAGCGGCGAGCTTGGCCGGTTGAAGCGCGCCGGCCTGGCCGGCCTTCCGATCACCTTTGCAGGCCCGGGCAAAAGCGACGGCGAGCTTGAGGCCGGGATCATCGCCGGGGCGACGATCAGTGTCGAAAGCGAAGGCGAGGCGCGGCGCGCGATCCTGGTCGCGCAAAGGCTCGGCATCCGCCCCAGGCTCGCGGTCCGGGTCAACCCGCCGTTCGCGTTCGAATGCGGCAAGGTCACGGTCGGACCCCGGCCAAGCCCGTTCGGAATCGACCCCGAACGCGTTCCCGAGCTGATCGCGGGCCTGATCGAAGCCGACGTCGACTGGCGCGGACTCCATCTGTTCGCTGCAACGCAATGCCTCGACGTCGACTCGCTCATCGAATCGCATCGCGTGATCATTGATTGCGCTGGGGAGATTGCCGAGAAGGTCGGCCTGCCGGTGCCCGAGCTCAATCTTGGCGGCGGCTTCGATATTCCCTGTTTCGCGGGCGAGGAGCCGCTCGACCTCTACCGCTTGTCCGCTGCTCTCCACGATTCGATCTGCGCTGCGACGTCGTTGCTTGCGACAACCCGCCTGTCGCTCGAGCTTGGGCGGTGGATCGTCGCCGAGGCGGGTGTCTATCTGACCCGTATTCTCGACCGCAACACAAGCTGTGGCGAGACCTTTCTGACAACCGATGGCGGCGGCCATCATCTGTTGCGCGCGACGGGCTGCCTGCACGAACCGGGCCACGGCAATTATCCGATTGCGGTCGCCGGGCGGTTCAACGCCCCGGCCGAGGAACAGGTGACGGTGACAGGCTGTCTTGCAACGCCGCATGACATCCTTGGCGACCAGGTGATGCTCCCCCGGGCCGAGCCCGGCGACCTCATCGCGATCTTCGATGCTGGCGCCTATGGCCCGAGCGCAAGCCCGCAAAACTGGGAAAGCCGTCCGCCCGCTCGCGAAATCGTCGTCTAGGGGTAGCTTGCAGCGACGAAATAGAGACCCTGCGGCGGGGCGTTGAAGCCGAGCGCCGAGCGATCCCTGGCTTCGAGCGCCTGTTTCATCTCATCGGCCCGCCACTGGCCGCGCCCGACCATTGCCAGGCACCCGACCATCGATCGCACCTGATGGTGGAGGAAGCTTCGCGCCGTCGCTTCGATGTGGATTTCATCGCCGCTGCTTGAGACATCGAGCCGGTCGAGCGTCTTGACCGGGCTGTCCGACTGGCAGTGGGCCGAACGGAAGGTGGTGAAGTCATGACGTCCGATGAGGTGGGCGGCGCCTTGCCGCATCGCTTCGACGTCGAGGTCATGGGCGATGTGCCAGACCTTTCCGGCGTCGAGTGCGGGCGGGGCCGGGCGGTTGAGGATGCGGTACAGATAGCGCCGCCCGGTGCACGAAAAGCGCGCGTGCCAGTCGTCCGCGACCGGCTCGACCGCAAGGACCGACACGGGAAGCGGGCGAACCAGCGCGTTCAGCCCTTCGCGCAGGCGGTGGACGGTGAAGTCGCGATCGACATCGGCGTGGGCGGTCATTGCAAGCGCGTGGACTCCGGCATCGGTGCGGCCGGCGGCGAAGACGGTGACCGTCTCCCCGGTCATCCGCCCGAGCGCGTCCTCGATCGTCTGCTGGACCGAGGGCCCGTGATCCTGGCGCTGCCAGCCCATGAAGGGGCCGCCATCGTATTCGACGGTGAGACGCCATCGGGTCACTTGAGCATCGTGCCCTTGGGGATCGCGAAGCCGCGAAGCAGATCGCCGGTGGTCATTGGCGCTCGGCCGGCCCGCTGGAGGGTGAGCGGGCGAATCGAGCCCCCACCACAAGCGATGGTGAGCGTGTCGTCGAGGACTTCGGCGGGGGCCCCCGGCGAATCGCTACCGGCGGTGGCGTCGAGCAGGCGGATGCGCTCGCCATTGGCTTCGAACCAGGCCCCGGGAGTGGGCGCGAAGGCCAGCATCTGGCGCACGATATGTTGCGCCGGAGCGGCCCAGTCGATGCGGGTTTCGGGTTTGGCGATCTTGGCGGCGTAGGTTGCGCCGGCATCGGGCTGGGCTTGCGCGGGCAGTGGATGGTCGAGCCAGGCGATCAGCGCTTCAGCACCCAATTGTGCCATCTCTTGCGTGACTTGCCCGCCGGTCTTGCCGCGAATATCGAGCTCTCGGCGAAGCAGCATCGGGCCGGTGTCGAGTCCTTCATCCATGCGCATGATGGTGACGCCGCTGACCGCGTCGCCGGCGAGGATTGCGCGCTGGATCGGCGCTGCTCCGCGCCACCTCGGGAGGAGCGAGGCGTGGACGTTGACGCAACCGGTCTTGGGCGCTTCGAGGATCGGTGCGGGAAGGATCAGGCCATAGGCTGCTACCACCGCCAGATCGGCGTCGAGGGCGCGGAATCGCGACTGCTCATCGGCATCGCGAAGGGTGCGCGGGGTGTGCACGGTAATGCCAAGGTCCTCGGCGGCGAGATGGACCGCGGTCTTGCGCGTCGCCTTGCCCCGCCCGCCTGGTCGCGGCGGCTGGGCATAGGCCGCGACAATGTCGTGCCCCGCAGCGACCAGCGCAGTCAGGCTCGGCACTGCGAAATCGGGCGATCCCATGAAGACGATGCGCATTGCGCCCGCACTTGCGGGGCCGCCTCCGCGGGGTCAAGGAGTGGTCACCATGGCGTCGCAGGAAATCGAAGCATTGGCGCAGGCTCTGGCGCGGCTGCCCGGGCTTGGCCCGCGATCGGCGCGGCGCGCGGTGCTTCACCTGGTCAAGCGCCGCGAAACCGCGCTCCAGCCGCTGCTGACAGCTCTGACCAGCGTCGCCGAGCGGCTTTCGACCTGTGCGATCTGTGGCAATGTCGACACCAGCGACCCGTGCGCAGTGTGCCGCGACCCCAAGCGCGACGACAAATTGCTGTGCGTGGTCGAGGAGGTCGCGGACCTGTGGGCGCTCGATCGGTCGAGGCTGTTTCCGGGTCGTTATCATGTGCTTGGCGGTCGCCTTTCGGCGCTCGAGGGCGTTCGGCCCGAAGACCTTGGCATCGACCAGCTGGTCCGCCGGGTTGCGGCCGGCGGGATCGACGAGGTGGTGCTGGCGATGAACGCCACGCTGGAAGGGCAGACCACCGCCCATTATCTCGCCGAGCGGCTCGAAGGCTTCCCGATTCGCCTAAGCCAGCTGGCGCACGGGCTTCCGGTCGGCGGCGAGCTCGATTATCTCGACGAGGGCACGCTTGCCCAAGCGTTGAGGGCCCGTCGCCCGATTTCCTGAGGGCGAACAATCCAAAGCGCCCTATTTCTTGAACCTGCTGAGCTGAAAGACTAAATCGGTCCAATGGCACTTCGTCGAATCTTTGAAACGCCGGACCCGGTCCTGCGCCAAATCTCGAAACCGGTCGAAACCTTCGACGCGGAACTCAACACGCTGGTCGAGGACATGTTCGAAACCATGTACGCCGCGCCCGGCATCGGGCTTGCGGCGGTCCAGGTCGGAGTCCCCGTTCGATTGCTGGTCATCGACCTCCAGGAACCGGAGGACGCCGACGATCCGGACAGCAAGCCGGTCAAGGATCCACGGACCTTCGTCAATCCCGAGATCCTGTGGACCTCCGACGATGACGTTCCCTACACCGAGGGCTGCCTGTCGGTGCCCGAGCAATATGCCGAAGTCATGCGCCCCGACCGCATTCGTGCCAAGTGGCAGGACGTTGCCGGCAAAACCTTCGAGGAGGATATCGACGGCCTCCTGGCGGTCTGCCTGCAGCACGAGATGGACCATCTTAACGGCGTGCTGTTCATCGACCATTTGTCGCGGCTGAAGCGCGAAATGGTATTAAAAAAGCTCGCCAAGTGGCGCAAAGAGCAGCCCCAAAAAGCGGCCTAGGCACCTTTTTCCGAGCATCCGGGTCAACTCTTCACCTTGCCGCAAAGCGATCGCCGCGCTGGTCATTGGCAATGTCGCCGATTCTCATTCGCGCCGCATTTCCAGCCGATAGCCCGGCGATTGCCTGCATCTACGGTCATCATGCCCGCAATGGCACCGCGACCTTCGATGTCGAAGGGCCGGGCGCCGACGATTGGGCCGTGAAGATTAGTGCGCTGGACAGCCGAGGCTGGCCGTTCCTCGTTGCGCAAAGCGAAGGGCAGGTCGTCGGACTTGCCTATGCCGCCCAGTTCCGCGACCGGCCAGCTTACGTCCACGCGTGTGAAAGCAGCATCTATGTCGCGTCCGACCATGTCGGCCGAGGTATTGGCAGCAAGCTTCTCGAAGCGCTCAAGACCGCGGCCTTGAACGCCGGGTTCGACCAGATGATCGCGGTGGTTGGCGGCGGGGAGCCGGCGTCGATCGCGCTTCACCGCAAATGCGGCTTCGTCGAGCGCGGCCGGATGGTCGATGTCGGACTCAAGTTCGGCCGGCGGCTCGACACCGTCTATTTGCAATGCGCGCTGGCGAATTCAGCGGCTAACTCGGGCGCAAACCCGGGCGCGGCCTAGGCCCCGATCGATGCTGCCGCGTTGCGGCAATCCTCTGCGCATTCGCGGCAGATCTGCGCGCACAGCTTGCAATGCTCGTGGTCGTGCTTCTCGCATTCGGCGGCGCACAGGTCGCAAACCCTCGCGCACAGTTCGAGCGTTTCCTTGATCACCTGTTCGTTGGAACCGGTGCGGCGAAGCGCGACATTGGCGGTCGCATCGCAGATGTCGGCGCAATCGAGGCAGGACCGGACGCACTGGGCCATATCCATCTTCTCGGCGGCGCAGGCATCGGCGCAGCTCAGGCACATCTTGGCGCAATACATGGCGTGGTGGACGGCATCGCCAAGCGGTTGGTTGACGTGCCCGGCTACGTCGGGGTGAAGGCTGATCATCTTGCGGATGGACATTGGGGCTCCTTGTTGACGTCGGTACCGGCGGAGCGAAGCAATCGGCGCTTCGTTCCTTCGCCAACGTCATTGCCGCGACCCACTCGCCAAGTCGAGCGCGGCGCGTGTCGAATGGTCTTGAGATGCCGTGCCCGCCGTCCTAGGGTTCCCGGAATGTTCTCCGTGGAGTCCCGGTGATGAATTCGGCCGTCATTGCGTTCATCGTTGTTGCGCTGCTGCTTGGCGGAGCGCTGGGCTGGCTGTGGGCGAGCCGCGAAGGCGCAGGCGCGAAGCAGACCGTCGATCATCTGCGGCTCCAGCTCGACGAAGTTGTGCGCGAACGCGATTTAAACCGCTTGGCGGTGAGCGAGCTTGCCGGTTTGAAGGCTGCCCAGGCCGAGCGCGAGCGGTCTTTCGAACAGCAGCTTGCAGCGCTCAAGGACGCCAAGGAGAGCCTGTCGGCACAATTCCACGAGATTGCCAGCAAGCTTCTGGGCGATGCGCGCAAGACCTTCCTGGAACAGGCCGGGGAGAAGTTCACTGCCGCCGTGTCACCGGTCGAAGTGCTGCTCAAGGCCTATCAGGACAAATTGACGACGATCGAAAAGGAGCGGGTCGACCATTATGCCGGCCTTCGCGAGGCGGTCGATCTGGTCCGCACCGGGCAGGGGCAGGTGCGCGACGAGACCCGCCATCTGGTCAACGCACTTCGCGCTTCGCCCAAGGCGCGCGGCCGCTGGGGCGAGCAGAGCCTGCGCAACGTCCTTGAGCAGGCGGGCCTGACCGAGCATGTCGATTTCCAGACCGAGGTGTCGGTCGAGGGCGAGGAGGGCCGGCTTCGCCCCGACGTGATCGTCCGGCTTCCGGGCGGGCGCAATCTGGTGATCGACGCCAAATGCTCGCTCAACGCCTATCTCGACGCCTGCGACGAGGTCGACGAGGAAAAGCGCCAGGCCTGTTTCCGCGCTCATGTCGCCTCGATGCGGACTCACGCCCAGCAGCTCGGTTCGAAAGCCTATTGGGCGCAGTTCGGCGACGCCGCCGATTATGTCATCATGTATATTCCGGGCGAGCATTTCCTCGCCGCTGCTCTGGAGGCCGATCCGACGCTTTGGGACTGGGCGTTCGAACGGCGCGTATTGCTCGCGACACCGACCAACCTGGTGGCCATCGCAAAGACCGTCGCAAGCATCTGGCGGCAGGAGCGGCTAGCCGAGGCAGCCCAGGAAATCGCAAGCCTTGGCAAGGAATTGCATTCGCGCCTTGCGACGATGAATGAACATATGACGCGGGTTGGCAAGAACCTTGCGACCGCCAATGGCGCATACAACCAGATGGTCGGAAGCTTCGAAAGCCAGGTGTTGAGCCAGGCCAAACGGTTCGAGACGCTCGGTGCGGGAAGCGCCAAGTCGCTCGACACTCCGCCGATGGTCGAGATTGCGCCCCGGCCACTGACCAAGATCGCCTCGCGTCCAGATAATGCCAGTAATTCCGACAATGCCGACAATGACGATCCGCCGCGGATTGCGGCGGAATAGCCGCTAAAGCCCGCCGCAGCCTTCGAACCGCTTGCCGTCGACTCCGACCTGGACCTTGTCGGGATAGACCCGGTCGCTCATTCCGTCGCTGCATCGCCCGTGGACGATGTTCACATTGATCCGCGGCGTTTGATAGATCTCGCCGGCAAAGCCGTGGATGACGCTTGGTGTCGGCTGCTTCACCGGCTCGGCATCCGGCCTCGTGAAGGTCATCGCCTGGTCGTTGATGGCAAGGCCCCAGAAGGGCTCGGTTCCAACCGCGTGATAGGCGATTGCCCCGTGCGGCGGCGGGGGCGGGGGCGGTGGCGCGACCGTGGCGCAGGCGCAAGCGAGCAGTGCGAAGGGAAGGGTGGCGAGGGTTTTCATTGCGATCTCCTGTCGGTTCCTGGCTTAACGCCAGCTGGCCCGGATGGTGAAGGCCATGATCGCCGCCGCCATCGCCGCGTTGAGGCTGTCGGCGCGGCCCACCATCGGGATTTTCACCAGCGTATCGCATTGGGCCTCATAGTCCTGCGGCAGCCCGTGTTGCTCGTTGCCGATGAGGAGGAAGCAGGGCTTGCGATAGTCGGTTTCGAGGTAATCCTGCGTGGCGCGAAGGCTGGTTCCGGTCAGCTGGCCCTCGCCGGAACGGAGCCAGGCGACGAATTCGTCCCACCGCGCGAGCGCAATGTCCTGGGTGAACACCGCGCCCATCGATGCCCGCACGGCCTCGACCGAAAATGGGTCGGCGCTGTCGTCGATGAGGATCAGCCCGCCTGCTCCGGCGGCGTCGCCGGTGCGAAGGATGGTGCCGATATTGCCCGGATCGCGAAGCGACTGGGCGACGATCCACAGCGGTGCGCTCGAGCGGTCGATGCGGTCGAGCGCGGTGTCGGGCACGCGGAAGGCGCCGAGCACCATCTGTGGATTGTCCTTGCCGCTCATCTTGGTCAGGATGTCGGGGGTAGTCTCGATCGCTTCGCCCCCGGCGGCCTCGGTCGCGGCGATGATCTCACCCGCCAGCGGGTGGCGCGCGGCCTCGGCGGAAAAGGCGATGATCTCGGGCGTTCGACCGCTGTCGCGGGCTTCGGCGATGATCCTTAAGCCCTCGGCCAGGAACATCCCTTCGGATCGACGGCCCTTCTTGTCCCGAAGCGAGCGCAGGCGCTTGACGGTGGTATTGGAAAAAGCGGTGACCTGACGCGGCATCAGTCTTCGCCGAACCGCTCCTCGACCAGGGTCACGAGCTGGCCGAGCACGTCATCAGCATGATCGCCGCTGACGTGGATGATGACGGTGTCGCCGAGCGCCGCGCCGAGCATCATCAGGCCCATGATCGATGACCCGCTGACCCGGTGGCCATCCTTTTCGACCTCGATTGTGCCATCGAGCTGGCTTGCAAGATTGACGAACTTGGCGCTGGCGCGGGCGTGGAGGCCGCGGACATTGCAGATCGCGACCTCGCGGCTGACCGCGCTCAAGCGGCGGCCTCGCCGAGAATTTCGCTGGCGACCGAAATATATTTGCGGCCGGCTTCGCGGGCGGCGGCGACGGCGGCATGGACGGGCATGACCTTGCGCGCGCCTTCGAGCCGAATGAGCATCGGCAGATTGACCCCGGCGATGACCTCGACGTCCTCGCTTTTCATCAGGCTGATCGCAAGGTTGGAGGGGGTTCCGCCGAACAGGTCGGTGAGGATGATCACGCCCTGGCCCTGTTCGACGCGCTGGATTGCGCCGGCGATATCGGTCCGGCGCAGTTCCATGTCATCGTCGGGCCCGATGCAGATGGCCTCGATCGCCTCCTGCGGACCAACGACATGCTCCATCGCGGTAATGAACTCGGCAGCAAGACTGCCATGAGTGACGAGTACCAGGCCAATCATTGGTTCAATTCGTCCTCGTTCTCGCTGTGCTCGGTGCGGTCGGGACTTCGCTCGATCGTATCCCTTGGCGGCGAGGCGAGATCACGATGACGCACGTTCGGAGCAAATCCGGAAGCGCGCAACCGTTCCGCTACCTCGACTGCCGCGGCCACCGAGCGATGTCGCCCTCCTGTGCACCCAAATGCGACGGTCACGTAACTTTTGCCCGCGGCCCAGTAGCGGGGAATCCAGTCGATGAGAAGCGCTTCGACACGGTCGATGGTCTCGTCCCACATCGGCTCGGCGGCAAGATAGGCGCGGACCGGCTCGTCCTGCCCGGTGAGCGGGCGAAGTTCGTCGATCCAGTGCGGGTTGGGCATGAAGCGGACGTCGAACACCAGATCGGCGGTGCGCGAAATGCCGCGTGCAAAGCCGAAACTCGCGATTGTCAGGACAGGTTCGTCGAATTCGCCCTCGTAGCGCCGGAGAAGCTCGTCGCGAAGCTCGGCTGGAGTTAGGTCGGTGGTGTCGAGCACGCTGTCGGCGGCGATCCGGAGCGGAGCGGTCAGCTGGCGTTCGCGGGCAATGCCGTCCTCGGCGGGCCGATCGGGAGCAAGCGGGTGGCGGCGGCGGGTTTCGTCGTAACGGCGGATCAATTCGCTGCCCGAGCAATCGAGGTAGAGGAGTTCGGCCTCGAACCCGCCGATCGACCGCACCAGCGACGGCAGGCCTTGCGCGTTGAAGCCACGGCTGCGCACGTCCATGCCGACAGCGATCGGCGTTGCGCGTTCTTTGCCGCCGCCACGGACGAAGTCTTCGAGAAGGTCGGCCGGAAGATTGTCGACGACGTCCCAGCCCATGTCCTCAAGTGCGTCGAGAACGCTCGATTTGCCCGCCCCCGACATGCCGGTCACAAGCAGCAGGCGAGGGGGCAGCAGGCGAGGGGGCGACGGTGCGGCCATCAGTGTTTGAGCCCGAGCAGGTCGAGCGCAAGCGCAACCTTGGCGGGGGCCGAGCCGGTCATTGCGTCGATGCTGACGAGTGGCACTGCAATCCCGAGGATCGCTCGCTCACGGCTGTCGTCGGGAAGGCGTTGAATGTCGCAGGTCAGTTCCACGACAAGCGCGACCGGAACATCGGCGACCCGCTCCACCTCGACAATTCCAATGCCGCGAATTTCGAGCTTTCCGGCGATTGTCGGCGGAGCCGAAGCGAATAGCCGATCGCCTTCGCGCCGGACCATCGTCTGGTCGTCGCTGACCAGGGTGAAGCCGCGATCGAGCAGGCGCAGCGCAAGGTCGGACTTGCCCGAGCCCGATGGGCCGGTGATGACCACTGCTCGCCCTTCGCTTGCAACGGTGCTGGCGTGGACCATCTCGGACGACAGCAGCGCTTGACCAGCGGAATTGCTCATCGCCGGTTGAGGGCCGGAAGGCGGATGGTGAAGCGAGCGCCCGACGGCGCTTCGTCGCGGTCCTGCACGTCGATCTCCCCATCGTGGCCTTTGACGATTGCCTGCGCGATGGCAAGGCCAAGCCCGGAGTGCCGGCCAAAATTTTCGCCATCGGGCCGGACCGAGTGGAAGCGGTTGAAAATGGCCTCGCGCGCTTCGGGCGGAACCCCGGGCCCCTGGTCCTCGACGATCACTTCAACGGCCCCGGGCGATTGATCGATTGCGACCCGGACGAGGCCGTTGGCGGGAGAGAAGCTGACGGCATTGTCGATAATCGCGTTGATTGCCCGGGCAAGCCGCTCGGGCCGCCCCATGACCACCGCGGCCTCGCCGTCGCCGTGGACGAAGACCAGCCGTGCATTGCCCGTCTCGCGCCGGCTTTCCCAGCTTTGCACCAGCTGTTCGACGAGCGGATCGAGGGCGACCTGTTCAAAATCGCCACGCAGAAGCTCGCCGTCGGTCCGAGCGGCTTCGCTGATGTCGTTGATCAGCCGGTCGATCCGCCCGACGTCGTCGCGGGCAAGGGAAAGCAATTGCTGACGAAGTGCCGGATCGTCCACGCGCTCCGCTCCCTCGAGCGCCGAGCGCAGTGAAGCGAGGGGATTCTTGAGCTCGTGGCTGACGTCGGCGGCGAAGGATTCGATATTGTCGATCCGCTGGCGCAGCGACTGGCTCATGTCGGACACCGCCCGGGCCAGCTGGCCGATCTCGTCACGCCTCGACGGAAGACGCGGGATTCGCACTTCGCGCGATCGGCCAAGGCGGACCCGGTGGGCAGCGATCGCAAGCTGGCGCAAGGGGCGCACGATGGTCCTGACCATGAACCGCGAGAGGAAGAACGACAATGCGATGATCAGCGCCATTGCAGCGGCGATCGCGCCGCGCTGGTTGTGGACGGTGCGGGTGAAGGCGCGATCGTTGTTGGTGGCAAGCAGCACTTCGCCCCTGACCGGCACTGCTGCGGAAATGACCGGCGTCAGGTCGGGCGCGTTGCGAACCGTCGCGACCGGGGCCCGCCCGGCGCTGGCTCGAACCGCTTCGGGCCACGCTTCCAGGCGATCCGCAGCCGGCTCGGCATAATCACCTAGCTGGCGTGCACCGACCAGTACGTTGAACCCGCGATCGAGCGCTCGGGCTGCATCCTGGGTCCACGACAGGGTCTTCGGGTCGAGCAGCGCGTAGGTTGGGCCGGTCATGCTCCAGCTGTCGACCAGCAGCCGGCCATCGGCGCCGTAGAGGCGCAGGCGGTTCTGGCTCGATCGGGAAATGGCCGCCAGGAACCCGGGCCATTGCGATCGCGGCATGTGGATCAGCCCTTCAGCCGTGGTCGTCGCTTCGATCTGGGTCTGGCGTACGCGTTCGGTGCTTAGCCGATTGCGGAAGACGTCGAGGTAGAGCGTGCTTAGTGCGACGAGTACGACGGTCAGCAGATTGAGGACAAGAATGCGCAGCGAAAGCGACCAGCGCCCCGACCATTTGAGCGCAAAGTCGCCTTCGTCACTGTTCGTCGAAACGGTACCCGACCCCATAAAGGGTTTCGATTGCATCGAAGTCGGCACTTGCAAGCCGGAACTTGCGGCGAATCCGCTTGATGTGACTGTCGATGGTGCGGTCGTCGACATAGACGTCGTCATTATACGCTGAATCGAGCAATTGATTGCGGCTTTTGACAACTCCCGGCCGCTGGGCGAGCGTTTCGAGGATCAGGAACTCGGTCACAGTCAGTCCAACCGCGCGGCCATCCCACGAAACCTTGTGGCGCGCCGGGTCCATGATCAGCCGGCCACGCTCGATCAGCGGCAGCTCGGACCCGTCGCTGGCTGCGGCGGCTTCGCCTTTGGCCAGTTGCTGGCGCCGCAGGATGGCACGGATCCGGGCAATCAGGAGCCGCTGCGAAAAGGGCTTGGCGATATAATCGTCGGCACCCATCGCAAGGCCCAGCGCCTCGTCGGTCTCATCGTCCTTCGAGGTTAGAAAGATCACCGGGATCGCGCTGAACTCGCGCACTCGCCGGAGAAGCTCGATTCCATCCATTCCAGGCATCTTGATGTCGAACACGCCAAGGTCGGGGGGATTGTCGCCAATCGCCTTGAGCGCTGCGGCGGGGTCGGAATAAACGCGGGTTACAAAGCCTTCCTGCTGAAGGCCGATGGAAACCGATGTCAGGATGTTGCGGTCGTCGTCGACCAGCGCGATCACCTCGCTCATCTCATCCGCCGATATGGTTGCCTGACCGATGGCCAGCGGCTTAGCCAGCACCCGCCAGGCAAACAAGGCGAGGGCCCCGCGGGCAGCCCCTCAATGTTAGCGCTATCCTTCGACATCAAGCGCTTAACGGTCGCCGGCGGCTTTGACCGGGTCCTGGTTTCGCGCCTATAGACCGGCCGAACGTCAGGTTTGCGACGGCTTGGCGGGGTACAGTCGGCCGCCGTCTTTACGAATGTCGAGAAAGGGTTCCGACGAGTGAACGACCGAGTTCCGCATTGCGGTCTCGACGCGCAGGGTATTTCTACCGGCGCCGAGATTTTCTGGAATCTCACCACGGCGCCGCTGGTAGAGCATGCGGTGCGCCGCGGCGAGGGGCTGCTGACGAAAGACGGCGCGTTGCTGGTCGATACCGGCAAGTTCACCGGTCGAAGCGTGAAGGACAAGTTCGTCGTTCGCGACGCGACGAGTGAAGACACGATCAACTGGGGTGCGATCAACCAGCCGATGACGCCCGAGCATTGGGCCAATCTGAAGGCCGATTTCCTGGTCGCATTAAAGGATCAGGACCTGCTTTACGTCGCCGACCTGTTCGGTGGCAGTCAGCCGGAATACCGGGTCAATGTTCGAGTCATCAACCAGATGGCGTGGCACAACCTGTTCGTTCGCACCCTGCTCGTCCGGCCAGGGGACGATGAGCTTGCCGGGTTCACGCCCGAATATACGATCATCAACCTGCCCGGCTTCAAGGCCGATCCGTCGCGTCACGGCAGCCGCAGCGATACGGTGATCGCGGTCAATTTGACCGAAAAGATGATCCTGATCGGGAACACCGAATATTCGGGCGAGATGAAGAAGGGGGTGTTCGGCCTCCTCAACTTCCTGCTGCCGGAGCAAGGCGTGATGCCGATGCATTGTTCGGCCAACATTGGAGCCGACGGCAGAAGCGCGATCTTCTTCGGCCTTTCGGGCACCGGCAAGACCACGCTTTCAGCCGACGCCAGCAGGACCCTCATTGGCGACGACGAGCATGGCTGGTCTGACACAGCGGTCTTCAATTTCGAAGGTGGCTGCTACGCCAAGATGATCAATCTGTCGGCCGAGGGCGAGCCGGAGATCTATGCGACGACCAAAATGTTCGGAACGATCCTCGAAAACGTGACGATGGACGAGGAGACCCGCGCGCTCGACTTCACCGACGCAAGCAAGACCGAAAACACCCGTGGGGCCTATCCGATCGAGTTCATCCCCAACACCAGCGAGAAAAATCTCGGCCCGCCGCCATCGACGATCATTTTTCTAACCGCTGATGCCTTTGGCGTGTTGCCGCCGATCGCTCGGCTGACGCCCGACCAGGCGATGTACCATTTCCTGTCGGGGTACACGGCCAAGGTCGCCGGCACCGAGATCGGAGTGACCGAGCCGACGGCGACATTCAGCACCTGCTTTGGCGCCGCGTTCATGCCGCGCCCGCCCTCGGTCTATGGCAATTTGTTGAAAAAGCGGATTGGCGAAGCCGACGTCACGTGCTGGCTGGTCAACACCGGCTGGACCGGCGGCAAGTACGGGGTTGGCAGCAGGATGCCGATCAAGGCCACCCGGGCGCTGCTCAATGCCGCGCTCGACGGCAGCCTGAGCCAAGGCGAGTTCCGCAAGGATCCCAACTTCGGCTTTGACGTCCCGACCAATCTCGAGGGTTGGACCCAATTGCTCGATCCGCGCGGAA
>JBDSSR010000159.1:0-8993 GCA_039928675.1 Sphingomicrobium sp.
CGCTCATCGGGTTCCATGCCAAGGATCGATTCGCCATTCCAAAGGATGTCGCCTTCAGTAACCTCGTAACCGGCGCGTCCAGCGAGCACATAGGCGAGCGTCGACTTGCCCGACCCGTTCGGCCCCATGATCGCGTGCACTTCGCCCGCTGGGACGGCGAGCGTGACGCCGTTGAGGATGGCCTTGTCGGCGACGGTCGCGTGGAGGTTGGTGATTTTCAGCATGGCGTCAGTCATTTCCGCGAGCGCGGGAATCCCGCTGGTGTGTGCCTTTTGAGGATAGACGTTGGGATCTCCGCCTTCGAGCGAAATCCCAAGCAGCTTCTGCGCCTCGACCGCTGCAAGCCCTTCCCCTGAAGGGGCGGGGAGTTCAGGCGTCTTGCTTCGTCGCGGAGAGACAGATCAGCCAACCGAGCCCTCCAGCGAAATCCCGAGCAGCTTCTGCGCTTCGACCGCGAACTCCATCGGCAATTGCTTGAGCACTTCGCGGGCGAAGCCGTTGACGATCAGAGCGACCGCTTCCTCGGCGTTCAATCCGCGGCTCATCGCGTAGAACAATTGGTCGTCGCTGATCTTGCTGGTCGTCGCTTCATGCTCGATCTGCGCGGTCGGGTTTTTGACCTCGATATAGGGCACGGTGTGGGCGCCGCACTGGTCGCCCAGCAGCAATGAATCGCACTGGGTGAAGTTGCGCACGTTGTCGGCATTGGGGAGCACGCGGACCAACCCGCGATAGCTGTTGTTCGAACGCCCCGCGCTGATGCCCTTGGAGACGATCGTGCTGCGCGTGTTGGCGCCGATGTGAATCATCTTGGTGCCGGTGTCGGCCTGCTGACGATTGTTGGTCAGAGCGATCGAATAAAATTCGCCGACGCTGCCATCGCCCTTGAGGATGCAGCTGGGATATTTCCAGGTGATCGCGCTTCCGGTTTCGACCTGCGTCCAGCTGACCTTTGAGCGGTCGCCCGAGCAGAGCGCGCGTTTGGTGACGAAGTTGAAGATCCCGCCCTTGCCTTCGGCGTCGCCCGGATACCAGTTCTGGACGGTGGAGTATTTCACCTCGGCATCCTCATGCGCGAAGATTTCGACGACCGCGGCGTGAAGCTGGTTCTCGTCGCGCATCGGTGCGGTGCAGCCCTCGAGGTAGGAGACGTAGCTGCCCTTTTCGGCAACGATCAAAGTGCGTTCGAACTGGCCGGTGTTTTCGGCATTGATGCGGAAATAGGTCGACAATTCCATCGGGCAGCGCACGCCTTCGGGGACATAGACAAAGGTCCCGTCGGAAAAGACCGCGCTGTTGAGGCAGGCGAAATAATTGTCGCGCTGCGGAACGACGCTGCCGAGATATTTGCGAATGAGGTCGGGATATTCGCGCACCGCTTCGGAGATCGAGAGGAATATCACTCCAGCCCGGAGCAATTCCTCGCGGAAGGTCGTGGCGACCGAAACGCTGTCGAACACCGCGTCGACCGCAACTTTTCTTGCTCCCTCCACGCCCGCAAGGACCTTTTGCTCCTCGATCGGAATGCCGAGCTTTTCGTAGACGCGCAGGATCTCGGGATCGACCTCGTCAAGGCTGCCGAGCTTCGGCTTCGCCTTGGGTTCGGCGTAATAATATGCGTCCTGATAATCGATCGGCGGAATGTCGAGCTTGGCCCAGCTGACTTCCTCCATCTCGAGCCAGGCGGAAAAGGCTTTCAGGCGCCAGTCGAGCATCCATTGCGGCTCGTTCTTCTTGGCGCTGATGAAGCGGACGGTGTCCTCATTGAGGCCCTTGGGCGCGAAGTCCTGCTCGATGTCGGAGACGAAGCCCCATTCATAATCCTGCGCGATCTTGTCCTTGATCTCGCGGTTCTTGACGGCCTCGTTCATCGCACCAGTTCCGTCAGGGAAACGGCATCCAGGGCGCCGCGCACCGCATTGCTGACGAGGTTCATGTGCGGCTTGACCCGGCAATGGGCGTCGAGCGCGCAGTCCGATGGCTCGTCGGACCCGCTGCATTGGGTCATCGCGATCGGGCCTTCAACGGCCTCGATAATGTCGGCCAGGCTGATCTGTTGCCCCGGGCGCGCCAGAGTGAACCCGCCGCCTGCGCCGCGGACGCTTTCGAGCAGCCCGGCGGCCGCAAGCTTGCCCATCAGTTTCTGGGCAGTGGGCAATGGAACCCCGGTTTCGCCAGACAGCTCGGTCGCCGACAAGCGTTCGCCCTCGCCCCTGCGGGCGGCGGCGGTCATCATTACGACCGCATAGTCGGCGAGGTGGGTAAGGCGCACTGTCTGCCTTCAGGGTAAATCGGAGCTTTCCAGTCTGATTTAGAGATTTGCGCCGGAAAAGACAAGCTGACAGACAGAGTTTGTGGCGCTCTACCCGCTTTTCCGGCCGCTGGCCTTCGCGCTCGACGCCGAGAGGGCGCATCGGGCAACCATCGCCGCGCTCAAACTGGCGCCCGCGCGGCATCCGCCGGCCTTCCCTTCGTCGCTTCGCTCGACCGTCGCGGGGATCGACTTTGTCACTCCGGTCGGTCTTGCCGCCGGCTTCGACAAGGACGGCGAAGTGCCCGAAGCGATGCTTGGGCTGGGCTTCGGATTTGTCGAGATCGGCACGGTTACTCCACTGCCGCAACAGGGTAACCCCCGGCCGCGACTGTTCCGCCTCGTCGAAGACCGCGCGGTGATCAATCGCATGGGGTTCAACAATCGCGGACAGCCAGCTGCCTGGACTCGGCTTCAGCAATGCCGCCACGTGCGCGGCGTCATCGGGGTCAATATCGGTGCCAACAAGGACAGTGTGGACCGGATCGCCGACTATGTCGCGGGGGTTGCGTCGCTTGGCGATGTGGCGCGCTACATCACGATCAACATCAGCTCGCCCAATACGCCGGGACTAAGGCAGCTCCAGGACGAAGGGGCGCTCAACAGCTTGCTTGCGGCGGTCGGCGAAGTGCGTGGGACCGGTGGCCCGCCGATCTTCCTCAAAGTGTCGCCCGACCTTGGTCAAAGCGAACCCGACCAGATCGTTCGCGTTGCGGAGCGGCATGGCATCGACGCGATCATCGTCGCCAACACGACCGTTTCCCGACCCGAGCTCAAATCGCGCTATCGCAATGAGGCTGGCGGCCTTTCCGGCGAGCCGCTCAAAGCCTCGGCGCTTGCGGCGCTGCGCCAGTTCAGAAGCGCAAGCGGTGGCGCAATCCCGCTGATCGGGGTTGGCGGGATCGCCACTGCGGACGACGCATGGCAACGCATTCGCGCCGGTGCCAGCCTCGTTCAGCTCTATAGCGCGATGGTCTATGAAGGACCCGGGATCGCTCGGCGGATAGCGCTCGGGCTTTCCGAGCGGCTGGCACGCGAAGCCTTTTCCAACATCGCCGAGGCGGTCGGGACCGAGCGCGGCTAGCGCAGAGCCTTGGCTGGCGCCGGCAGGACCAGCACCACGCCTTCGCGGCGGTGATCGGCACCGCCGTCGATCTGGCCGTTGCGGATCAGAACCCCGGTCACGCCCGAATCCTCGCCCTGCCCGCCCTTGAGGTCGATCCCGCGCTGGCGAAGCCCGGCCAGCACCTGCGGCGAAAACTTGGTCACCTCGCCCTGGAAGTTCGGCCCGCGGGCGACAAGGTTGGGCTCGTCGAGCGCCTGTTGCATCGGCTCGTTCCAGTCGATTGCGGCGACCAGGCACTTGGCGACATAGGCGAGGATCGCATTGCCGCCGGCCGAGCCGATTGCGCCTGCGAACTGGCCGTCCCTGGTCAGCAGGATGGCCGGAGTCATCGACGAGCGCGGGCGCTTGCCGGCGGCAACTGCATTGGCGACCGGGCGTCCGTTTTCGTCGGTCGGCGAAAAGGAGAAATCGGTCAGCTGATTGTTGAGGAAGAAGCCGTCGACCATTCGCCCGGTGCCGAAAATGCTTTCGACGGTGGTGGTCATCGATACGACGTTCCCCTGGGAATCGCGGACGATGAAATGCGAGGTTCCGGTTGGCTCATAGGTCTTGTCGAGCGCCGCGACCGGAGCATCGGTGGGAATTCCGGCGGTCGGCGGCGGTCCGGCGGTCGCGCCGATCAGCGCCGCTCGCGACGCCACATAAGCCGGGTCGATCAGTCCCGCGACGGGCACTTTGACGAACGCCGAATCGCCGATGTAGCGGTCGCGGTCGGCATACATCAGGCGGCTTGCTTGAGCGAACAGGAACCAAGCCTGCGGGTCGGCCGGGCCGCGATCGGCGATGTCGGTCCGCTCGAGAATCTGCATGAGTTCGATCAATCCGACTCCGCTTGCAGGTGGCGGAGGAGCGCACAGCAGATAGGCGCGCCAAGGGCCGCAGACCGCTTCGCGCTTGACCGGACGATAGGCGGCGAGATCGGCCATGGTCATGGTCCCGCCGAGCGGCTCCGAGCGAGTTCGCGCGACGATTTTGGCTCCGGTCGAGCCCGAATAAAGCGCGGCCGGCCCCTGGTCGGCGAGCCGCCGGAGAAAGTCGGCATAGGCGCGGTTCACCAGCCGATCGCCCGCCGCAAGCAAGGATCCGTCGGGCCTGGAGAAATAGGCGAGCACGTCCGGCGCGCGGCTCTCGGCGAATTTTCCGTGGATCATCCTGCCAAGGCGCGGACTGACGATGAAGCCTTGATCCGCCGTGCGCCCGGCATCGCCGAACAGGCTGTTCCACGGCAGCGACCCATGCTCGTGGTGAGCGAGCGCGAGCATCTTGATCACTCCAGGGACGCCGGTCGCGCGGCCGCTCAGCACCGCAATGTTGAACGGCAGCGGCTTGCCGTCCGAATCGAGGAACACGGTCGGTGCAGTCTGCGCCGGTGCGACCTCGCGGCCATCGTAGATGATGAGCTTGCCGGTGCGCGCGTCGAAATAATTCATGAAGGCGCCGCCGGCGACGCTCGAGCTTTGTGGTTCGACGAGGGACAGCATCGCCTGCATCGCGATCGCCGCGTCGACCGCGCTTCCGCCGCGCTTGAGCACGGTCAGCCCGGACTCGGCGGCGAGCGGGTTGGCGGCGATGACGAAGGGTTGAGCGGTTGTGACCTGGCTGGTCAACCGGGCCGCTGGCTGGGTCGCGCCGGCGGTCGTGCAGCCCGCCACGAGAGCACAGGAAATTGCGATGATTGTCGTTCTGACTGAAAGCATTGCAACCGAGTAAGCACCGCGAGTGGCACTCGCAATCGTTTCCGCTAGAAGTGCGCGCGGGGAGACGGATTGAATGGCTCGGCAACTCGAACATTTCGATAATCTCGTCGCACTGTTCCTCACGCGCGCGGCGGAAAAGGGCGATTCGGCGTTCCTGTGGGCAAAGCGGGACGGCGCCTGGCAATCAATCAGCTGGGCGGACACCGCTCGACAGGTTGCGGCGCTTGCCCAATCGCTTCGCCAAATCGGGCTCCAGCCCGGCGACCGCGTGTGCCTGGTCAGCGAAAACCGGCCCGAGTGGCTGATCTCCGACTTGGCGATCATGGCCGCGGGATGCGTCACGGTGCCAACGTACATCACCAACACCAGCCGCGATCACACCCACGTGCTCGGCAATTCGGGAGCACGAGCGGTGATCGTCTCGACCGCCAAGCTGGCCAAGAATCTGATCCCGGCGGTCCTCACCTCCACCGAATGCCACCATGTCATCGCGATGGAGAATTTCCGATCGGGCCAGACTCCCGACTGGGTCAGCTGCCATCGCTGGAGCAAACTCGCCGCCGGTGACGGTGATGTGGAACAACTGCGGACCCAGATCGCGAGCGTTGGCCGCAACGATCTTGCGTGCCTGATCTACACCAGCGGCACCGGTGGAGCGCCGCGCGGAGTCCAGCAGCACCACGGGGCAATCCTCCTCAATCTCGAGGGCTGCACCGATATCATCTCGACCGATTTCGGCTGGGCGGACGAGGTGTTCCTGTCGTTCCTGCCGGCAAGCCATGCTTATGAGCACAGCGGCGGACAGCATTTCCCGATCGCGCTCGGCGGGCAGATTTACTACGCCGAAAGCCTCGAGAAGCTCGCCGCGAACATCGAAGAGGTGCAGCCGACGATCATGGTCGTTGTTCCCCGGCTATTCGAGCTTTTGCGGACGCGGATCCTGAAATCGATCGAGACCGGCGGCGGCCTTTCAAAATATCTGCTGTCCCGCGCTCTGAAGATCGGACTCGACAAATATGACGGTCGGCTCAAGCCGTGGGACCTGCCGATGGACGGGCTGCTGTCGCTGACCTTGCGCAAGAAGGTGAAGGCCAAGGTCGGCGGGCGGACCAAGGCCTGGGTTTCGGGCGGAGCGCCGCTCAATCCCGAAGTCGGGATGTTCTTCCAATCGCTCGGGATCACGTTCCTGCAGGGCTATGGCCAGACCGAGGCCGGCCCGGTCATCAGCTGCAACCGGCCAAGCGCCGGCATCCGCCTCGACAGCGTTGGCCCGCCGATGAAGGGCGTCGAAGTGCGCATTGCCGAGGATGGCGAAATCATGGTCCGCGGCGAGAATGTCATGCACGGCTATTGGCGCAACCCGGAGGAAACCAGCCGAGTGCTTCGCGACGGCTGGCTCGGGACCGGCGACGTCGGGCATTTCGACGCCAAGGGACGGATCGTCATTACCGACCGCAAGAAAGACCTGATCGTCAACGACCGGGGCGACAATGTTTCGCCCCAGCGGATCGAGGGAATGCTCACCATCCAGCCCGAAATCGCGCAAGCGATGGTCTATGGAGATCGGCGACCCCACCTCGTCGCATTGCTCGTTCCCGATCCGGAAATCGCTGCCGCAAGCGACGTTCACCAGCGGCTTCAGGCCGCGGTCGACCGGGTGAATTCGGATCTTTCGGTGATCGAGAAGATGCGCCGCTTTATCGTCGCCGACGGGGCGTTCACGATCGACAACGAACAATTGACGCCGTCGATGAAAATCCGTCGGCACGTCATTTCAAACGTCTACGGAGACCGGCTGGCAAGCCTTTTCGGGCGATAACGGCTACCCTCTGGGTTTCACATAGGGGACGATTTCGCCGATCGAGCAACTGCCCCCGATAAACGGCTGGGGCCCCACCGCGGCCTGAGCAATGTCACCGGTGCAAAGGTCGCTGGTACCAAAACTTCTCGTGATCAGCGCGCCGCCATGGGCGATTTCGCCGCAACCCGGGCTGAGATGCATGACAAAGGTGCGCGATCCTCCGTCGCGATAGGCGACGGTCTGCGAATCGAGCACGACCATGTCGTTTCTCTGATAGGTCGAAAGGCACCGGATCGGCGCAGTCGCGACCTTTCCGGCGAGCAGGAAGGCAATTGTCTGAGCGCCCGCAACTGGTTGCACCGGGACCGGCCGACCGTCCATCGCGCAGGAGCCAAGGGCGGTGGCGGCGAGTGTTGTCAGTAGAACTCCACGCATCACTAACCTCCTTAAAATCGGCTTCGATCGCGACAATTGGCGATTGAGATCATGAACTGAACCTGTCCTTGTCGGCGCGCAACCGGCCAAGCGTGGCCGCATCGACGGCGCGCACGAACGGGTTGGTCGCGCCCTCCTCGGCAACGGTGGTCGGAAGCGTGATCTGGCCAGCTTCACGCATTCGCCCGACCTCTTCGAGCCGCTTGCGAATGGCGGTGTTGTCGGGTTCTGCCTGAGCGGCGAAGCGAGCGTTGCCGAGCGTATATTCATGGCCCGGGTACAGCCGCACGTCCTGGGCCAGGCCGGCCAGCAGTCGAAGCGATCGGTGCATCTGTGCGGCCGTCCCCTCGAACAGCTTGCCGCAGCCCATTGCGAACAAGGTGTCGCCGACGAATGCCGCGCGCTCTTCGTCGAAGATCAGCGCGACATGGTCCAGGGTATGACCGGGCACTGCGATCACTCGTCCGCGGTGGTCGCCAAGGCGGACTTCGCTGCCTTCCCCGATGACCTGGTCGCGAGCCGCGATTCGCGGTCCGTCCGGGGCCGAGACAAGCGCTCCGGTCGCTTCCTTGACCGCAACATTGCCGCCGGTGTGATCGGGGTGCCAGTGAGTGTTCCAGACCTGGGTGATGGTCCATCCACGGCGTTGGGCTTCGGCGAGCGGCGGGTCGGCGTCGCCGGGATCGACGACAGCGGTTTCGCCGCTGGCTTCATCATGCACCAGCCAGATGTAATTGTCGCTGAAGGCCGGCACGGGCACGATGTCGAGCATCACCATTCTCCGCTGTTGGGCATTGACGCCCACGGTTCGGCTGGCGGCAACGCGCCGCCCTTCTGAAGCAATTCGACGGAAATGTTGTCGGGACTTCGGACGAACGCCATCCGGCCGTCGCGCGGCGGGCGGTTGATCGTCACTCCGGCCTCCATCAGCCGCCGGCAGACGCCGTAAATGTCGTCGACCTGATAGGCGAGGTGGCCGAAGTTGCGGCCGCCGCCATAGCCGCTTTCTTCCCAGTTCCAGGTGAGCTCGACTTCTCCGCCATCGTCGCCCGGAACGCCGAGGAAGATGAGGGTGTAGGGGCCGGCGTCGTTGGCAACGCGGCGTCGTTCCTCGAGGCCAAGAAGCGTGAAGAAGCGGACAGTCGCATCCGGGTTGGAGACCCGCAGCATTGAATGGAGGAAGCGCATTGCGCCTATTTAGACGTTCCGGGCGCCATTTTCACCGTCGGCGTGACGCCGAGCAGCTCGATCGCTTTCGCCGCCGCTCGTCCGACCGCGCCACCAGAGTCATTGTCCTGGGCACTCCGCCAGTAATGGCGCGCCTGGTCATCGTCGCCGGTGGCATGGGCGACGTGCCCGGCTTCGAACAGCACCGTCGGATCCTTCGGCGCAAGCGCAAGCGCTTTGGCGATCGACGACCGGGCAGTGGCCGCGTCGCCCTCTCGCATTGCGAGCGATGCCGAGAAGTACCAGTAAAAAGGATCGGCAGCGACGTCGCGCGCGGCCAGGTTGAGCTTGGCCCGGGCCGTCGGCAGGTCGTTCAGGGCCTCGGCCGCGCGCGCCCGGTCGAGCAGCGCCTCGCCGCGTTGCTGAGGGGTCAGACCCGGCATTGCGATCGCCTTG
>JBDSSR010000160.1:0-2805 GCA_039928675.1 Sphingomicrobium sp.
CCCATGCCGCAAGCTGCCCAGGATTCGAGCCATTTCCCGCGAACGCCTTGAGCCGCGTGCTAGTGGCTCCCGCAGGCGGAGAACTTGCACCAACGCGGTTCAGACGCGCGATCGTGTCGGATAGGCGCCGCATACACAAACTCCGGAAACCAGGACACAGCGAAACTTATGCTGCACTGCACAATATGGGCCGATGGGCGAAGGGATCAACCGATTGTTGCGCTGCACAAGAGTTACCTCCCGCTTTCCACCCATGGCGGGCGCGGGCGGCGCGAGCTAAGCCATACCATGCCCGCAACCCCCCCCTGGCCGCCGCGAAGCCTGCCGCGCCTGTTCATCGGCGCACCATTGAGCGCGGGCGCAAGCATCGAGCTTGATTCGGGTCAGGCCAATTATCTGGGCAATGTGCTCCGCCTTCGCGAGGGTGGCGAGCTGCTGGTCTTTGACGGAGCTTCGGGCGAATGGCGCGCACGCGTCGCCGCGACCGGCAGGAAGCGCATGACGCTCGTCGTCGACGCGCAAACGCGAGAGCCCGAAATCATCCCCGACGTCTGGCTTGCATTCGCTCCGGTCAAGCGAGCCCAGACCGATTGGCTGGTCGAGAAGGCGACCGAACTTGGAGTCGCGCGGTTGCTTCCCGTGCTGACCCAGCGCACGGTCGCGGAGCGGGTCCGGCTCGATCGGCTCAGGACAATCACGATCGAAGCTGCCGAACAATGTGGAAGGACCCGGCTGACCGAAATCGCCGAGCCCGCCAGTCTCAAGGCTGTGCTCGGCGGGCGCGATCCGGAACGGCCACTCTATTTCGCCGACGAAGCGGGTGGCGGAACACCCGCTGCGACGGCGTTCCAGCCGGGACCAGCGCTGCTTCTGGTCGGACCCGAAGGCGGCTTCAGCGACGAGGAACGGGCCGCAATCCGATCGGCACAGGGGGTCGTCCCGATCTCGCTTGGTCCACGCATTCTGCGCGCCGAAACCGCCGCGCTTGCGGCGCTTTCCGCCTTCATGGCCGTCGCCGGCGACTGGCGGACATAAGCGAACAGGTTCGGCATTAAAACGGATTCGCTGGCGCAGCCCGCGGGGCCTCGCTAGTGCCGCATCGAATGACGACCCGCACCGACGACCGCGCGACCCCGACCATCGAAAACCGCGATGACCTGTTGGCCGTGTTTGCCGGGGGAGAGAAAGTGCCCGACGACTGGCGCATCGGCACCGAGCACGAAAAGTTCGTATATCGCTTGGACGACCATCGCGCGCCCGCGTGGGACGAGCCGAACGGCATCCGCGATCTTCTTGGCGGCCTCGGCGAGTTCGGCTGGAAGCCGGTCCTCGAACAGGACAAGATCATTGCTCTGGCCGGGCCAGACGGAACCATCAGCCTCGAGCCGGCGGGCCAGTTCGAGCTGAGCGGCGCGCCACTTGAAAACCTTCACGAGACCTGTTCGGAAGCCGCTCGGCACCTCGCCCAGTGCAAGACTGTAGGAGACCGGCTCGGGCTCGGCTTTCTCGGGCTTGGAATGTGGCCGGACAAGACCCGAGCCGAGCTCCCGATCATGCCCAAGGGTCGCTATCAGATCATGCTCGACTACATGCCGAAAGTCGGCACTCTGGGTCTCGACATGATGCTTCGAACCTGCACCATCCAAGTCAATCTCGACTATTCGTCCGAAGCCGACATGGTCAAAAAATTCCGCGTCGGGCTGGCGCTGCAACCGGTCGCGACGGCGCTATTCGCAAACTCGCCGTTTACCGAAGGCAAGCCCAACGGCTTCAAGAGTTTCCGAAGCCATATCTGGGAGCATACCGACCCCGACCGGACAGGAATGTTGCCGTTCGTGTTCGAGGACGGGTTCGGGTACGAACGCTATTGCGACTATATGCTCGATGTGCCGATGTACTTTGTGTTTCGCGATGGACGATACATCGACGTCGCTGGTCGCAGCTTCCGAGATTTCCTTGATGGCCGACTCCCCGAACTACCGGGCGAAAAGCCGCAGATCAACGACTGGGTCGATCATTTGTCGACCGCTTTCCCCGAAGTACGGCTCAAGAGCTTTCTTGAAATGCGCGGCGCCGACGGTGGCCGGTGGGGAAAGATCTGCGCCCTGCCGGCGCTTTGGGTCGGCCTGCTCTATGACGGCCAGGCGCTCGATTCGGCGTGGGACCTAGTCAAGCACTGGTCGTTGGAAGCGCGGGAGAAATTTCGCCACTCCGTGCCCCGCTTCGGTCTCGACACCGTGACTCCCGACGGCGAATCGATGCGCGACTTCGCGACGCGGGTGCTCGATGTCGCGGCGGCGGGACTGTCGCGCCGGGCAAGGCTCAACAGCGCCGGCGACAATGAAGGCGGGTTTCTCGATCCGTTGCGCGATGTGGTGGTTAACGGCATGGTTCCGGCCGACCGCCTGCTTGCCAGATATAATGGTGACTGGGCCGGAGATCTTTCGCACATTTACGAGGAATTCAGTTTTTGATGGACCTGCCAACCACCGCGCGCCGCGGCCTTTTTCCCGCGATCGAGCCGTATGAGAGCGGAATGCTCGACGTGGGCGACGGGCATCGCCTGTACTGGGAGCTGTGTGGCAATCCGAACGGCAAACCGGTGGTGTTCCTGCATGGCGGACCCGGCGGCGGTTCGGGCCCCGCTCACCGGCGGCAGTTCAATCCCGACCGATATAAGATTCTGGTGTTCGACCAGCGCGGTTGCGGCAAGTCGACACCCTACGCCAGCCTCGAAGCCAACACGACCTGGGATCTGGTCGATGACATTGAAAAGCTTCGCGAGCAGGTCGCCAAAGTCGATAA
>JBDSSR010000161.1:0-5200 GCA_039928675.1 Sphingomicrobium sp.
CTTGAAGTGATGGTGCTGCTCAAGCCCGACGGGACGGTGATCGCGGTCAACAATCGGCGCGAGGCGTGGCGCCATGCAGACCCCACCGAGGCGATGGGCACCAAGCTGTGGGATGCGCCGACAATGCTCGCCTATCCGCAGCACGCCGCGCTGATGAAGGATGGCATTGCCAAGGCCGCCAGGGGCGAGGTGTTCACCGCCGAAGTGCGGATGGAGCGCGAAGGCGTGCCAACCGCCCACCTCGACGTTTCGGTGCAGCCGATTCGCGCAAGCGACGGAGCGATCATCTATCTGCTGTTCGAGGCGCGCGACATCACCGAACTCAAGGCCGCTCAGGAACAGCTCCGCCAAAGCCAGAAGATGGAGGCACTCGGCCAGCTGACCGGCGGGATTGCCCACGATTTCAACAATCTGCTGACGGTCGTAGTGGGCGGGCTCGATATCATCGCCAAGCGGGCCGAGGATCCCAAACTCAAGACCTATGCGCAAAACGCCTTGTCGGCGGCCGAGCGTGGTGCCCGGCTGACCAGCCAGCTGCTTGCCTTCAGCCGGGTCCAGCGGCTGGAAGTTCGGCCGACGCCGGTTGCGCCGCTGATCCACGACATGCGGCCGCTGCTCCGCAACGTGCTTGGCCCGGGCATCGAGAAGCGCTTCGACCTCGACGAGGCGATGATCCCGGTGATGGCCGATCCGACCCAGCTGGAAGTCGCGATCCTCAACCTTGCGATCAACGCGCGCGATGCAATGCCCGACGGCGGAGTGCTCACCTTTTCGACGCGGCCGGTGACGATCGAGGGAACCGCCGAGCTTGCGGCTGGCGACTATATTGAATTGACCATCACCGACACCGGGGTCGGGATGCCCCCCGAGATCGCCGAACGTGCCTTCGACCCGTTCTTCACGACCAAGGAAGTGGGCAAGGGCACGGGGCTCGGTCTGTCGATGGTCTATGGCATGGCGCGCCAGTCAGGCGGCGAGGCGCGCATTCGCAGCGTTGCCGGAAAAGGCACCGCGGTCAGCCTGTTGTTCCGCCAGGCCGACGGGAACGCGGTCGCGAGTGAACCGCCGCCCGAAGAGCCCGTCGCTCCGGCCGAAGAGCGCGGCTCGCAGTCGATCCTGATCATCGACGATGATCCCGACGTTCGGGATTTTATTGCCACCGCGTTGGCCGATCAGGGATATCAGGTGCGCGAGGCAGCCGATGGGAAACAGGGGCTGGCGGAACTCGAGCGCCAGCGCGCGGACCTCGTCATCATCGATTTCGTAATGCCCGGAATGTCCGGCGCCGACGTGGCGGATGCAATCCTCACGAACGCCCCCGATCAACCGATCCTGTTCGTCTCGGGCTATAGCGAAACCGACGCGGTCAAGCGCATGGCGCCCGACAAGCCGTTGCTTGGCAAGCCGTTTCGCGCCGAGGCGCTGAACAAGGCGGTCCGCGCCGCACTTGGCGCCGCAACGCTCTAGCATCTGCTCCCTGACCCGGCATCCGGCACAATGAAGGAACCCATCGGGCACCAATGCGCGTTGGTGCGACGAAACGTCCTTCAGGCGTGGACGGTGGGAGTGCGGACGATGGCTTTACCGATCCTGTTTCTTGCAGCGGCCGCGGCCGCCAATGCGCCGGTTGCGCCGGCGGCGGTTCAACTGTTCGAGCGCGACTGGGTGCTGATGAACTGGGCGCTGAAGTTTCACGACAGCAACCGTGACATCCTGCTTGAGCCTGAAGAGGCCGCGGCGGCCGCCAACGATTTTCGAAAGATCGCCGACTCCGACGGCGACGGCCGGCTGACCCCGCAGGAATATCGCTCGGCGCGGGCGTTCATCCTCGCCCGTTATTGAGCGGGCAAAACCCCTTCATCCTCGCGCGCTATTGAGCGGGCGAGGTCAGCCGGCCATGCGCTTGGTGCCAAGGCCGACGACCATCTGGTTGGCGCGTTCATAGGCCAGCGGCTTGCCGAACAGATATCCCTGGATGGTATCGCAGCCAAGGTCGCGCATCCGCTCGAAATCCTCGGCGGTTTCAACCCCTTCGGCAGTGACCGACATCCGGAAGCTTTTGGCCAGCTGGACGATCGACTGGATGATCGCGACGTTCTCCGGCCGCGAGCCAGCCTCGCGAACGAAGCTGCCGTCGATCTTGAGCTTGTGGAAAACCGCCTTGTTGAGATAGCCGATCGACGAATAGCCGGTGCCGAAATCGTCAAGCGCAATGCCGACGCCAAGGGCGCGGAGGCGCTTGAGGACGTCGAGCGTCGAGCCATTGTCGCCGAGGAACACGCCTTCGGTAACTTCGAGTTCGATGCGGTTTCCGGCGATCTTGTTGCGGGCCAGCGCCTCGCTGACGATGTTGGGCAGCGCCGGCATGACGATCTGCTTGGGACTGATGTTTATTGAGACGGTAATCGGTTCGGGCCAGGTCGCGGCGGCGCGGCAGGCTTCCTCGATGACCCATTGCCCAAGCACCGGCATCAGCCCGGTCTCCTCCGCAACGGGGATGAAGACGTTGGGCGGGACCAGGCCGCGCTGCGGGTGGTTCCAGCGAATGAGGGCTTCGAACCCGATCAGCTTTTGCGACTTGGCGTTCACCAGCGGCTGGAACACCAGATAGAATTGGCGCGCCGCAACGGCCTGGCGAAGATCGGATTCGAGGCGCACTCGATCCTCCTGCTCGGACTGGAGTTCCGACGAGAAATAGCGCGCGCAACCGCGGCCCGAATCCTTGGCGAGATATAGTGCAAGGTCGGCCTTGAGGATCAGATCGTCGACCGTTGCTCCATCGATCGGGCCAAAGGCGCAGCCGATCGAAACGCCGATCCCGATCGCGGTTTCGTCGATGACATAGGGTTCCTTGATCGCCTGGATGATCCGGTCGGCGAGCTGTTCGACTTTCTTTCGGCTCTGCGCGTCGTTGACGACGATCGCGAATTCATCGCCGCCCATTCGGCCGACGTGACCGTCTTCCCCGACTTCGTCGACGAGGCGCTTTGCAACCGCCCGGAGCACCGCGTCTCCCTTGGGATGGCCGAAGGTGTCATTGACCGGCTTGAAGCCGTCGAGGTCGAGAAACATGATCGCGCAGGGCACGCTTCCGGCGGTCGCTCCGCGAAGCGCTTCACCAAGCAGCTGGCGGACCCGCCCGCGGTTGGGCAGACCGGACAGCACATCGACGTTGGCGAGGTGGGTCAGCCGTTCCTGGGTCTGGCGGATGTCGGTGATGTCGGAGCCGACCCCGCGAAAGCCTTCGAACCGGCCGGCGGTGTCGATGATCGGATCGCCGCCGATCGAAATCCAGCGGCTTCCGCGCGGAGTCTTGAGCTCCATTTCGAGCGAATGGAACGGCTGGCGTTCAAGCAATACCCGGCCGAGCTCGGCATGGCCGCCGAGGAGTGCGGGAAGCGAGTGGCCGAGCAGCTGGTTGGCCGAGCGGTCGAGCAGCGCGCTCATCCGCGAGCTGATGTAGCTCACCCGGTTCTCCGCATCGATCTGCCACAGCCAGCCGACGCCGCGCTGTTCATATTCCTGGAGAAGCAGGCTCGCGCCTTCGCTCTGGCTGCCAACGTCGGCGTTGGTCTGAAGCTGGTTGAAGGCCCAGCGGGCAACCGTCAGGACGCCGAAGATCGACACTCCGAGCGTGAATACGATCGACAACATATGCGGGAAGGGCACGCTGTGGCGGCCGATCAGGAGCACTCCGGCAACGCCTGCGGTAAAGGCGATCATCCATGCGTTCGCGCACGCCGGAATGACGACCAGCCCGAGCGCTCCCACGCCAAGCCCCGCCATGACCGACGCGGCAGTGACCTGGCTCGACGGATCGAGCGACCCGAACAGATAGACCGGAACGCTGAGCCAGACCAAGGCGCGAAGCACGACTTCGCCGACCAGCAGAAAGGATGGAACCCTGCGGCCCGAGCGGCCAACGCAGCTCACCGACTGGGTGCGCGCCAGCTGCATCGCAGCGAAATTGACGATTGCGACCAGGCCTACCCAGCCGAGTAGCGGAACCGCCGGTGCGCGGCCCCACAGCGTGATTGCAAGGATCAGTGCCGCAACCACGTTGGCTGCCGCAAAGAACGGGGCCAGGTGGGCGCGCGACATCAGCTGCACATCGCGCAGCGGAGAGCTTTCGGTCTCCGCGTTGCGAGCCGACAGGCCGGCCGACTGGCCGCCTGGAAGACGAGCCGAAATCAAGCGCTTATAACGATTAGGAGCCTCGTACATCCGCCCGCCGATTGGTTGCCAATAAGACCGCTTAGGCAAAGAGAGTTTAGGCCGGGTTAAGGAGCCCTTACCGTCAACGCCGCTCGCAAAGGCGGTGCGGCCTGTCTATATCCTTCGCAATGGCCACCGAAAGCGCGATCCAGGACCGACGAGCGGCGCCGGCCAGGCGTTCCGGCGAGTCCCTCAAAATCCAGTCGCCGGCCGACCCGATCGTCCGCACGATGGGGCTTAACCAGCCGTTTTTCGACGACAAGAACCGTGCCTTCTGGATCCTCCAGACGATCGGCTGGGGCGGCTATTTCTTCCTTCGCACCCTGTCCGGCTTCGCCAACAACCTTGGCTGGATGCTTCTGGTTCACACGCTTTTGCTGTCGGCCACCGGCTATTCGCTGACGCTGTTGCTTGGGGCGCTTTATCGCCGGGTCATCAAGATCAAGCCAGTGTGGACCTTGATCCTGTCGCTGAGCGCGGTGGTGCTTGCGTCGCTTTCGTTCACGATCATCGAAACGTGGAGCGTTGCAACCTTTCTCAAGCCCGATTTCAGGCCGCAGGGCGTGGCCTGGCTAGGCGCCTTGCCGCTCGATTTCGCGCTCCTCGCGGCGTGGACCGCGCTTTACTACGGGATCAATTATTTCCTTTTGCTCGAAGACCAGCTCGACCAGCGCGAGCGGCTCGAAAGCCAGGCTTCGAGCGCGCAGCTGGCGATGCTTCGCTACCAGCTTAACCCGCATTTCCTGTTCAACACGCTCAATTCGATCTCGACGCTGGTGCTCCTGAAGCAGACCGAGCGGGCCAATGCGATGCTTGCCCGGCTGTCGTCGTTCCTTCGCTACACCCTTGCCAACGAGCCGACCGCCAAGGTCACGCTTGCCCAGGAGGTCGAAACGCTCAAGCTCTACCTCGAGATCGAGAAGATGCGGTTCGAGGACCGGCTGCGGCCCCACTTCAAGATCGAATCCGAGACGATCGGCGCCCG